>JAHDGC010000712.1 GCA_020627865.1 Saprospiraceae bacterium
TTCGCATTTTTATTGTTATGTATTTTTGCCTGTCAAAACACACCACAGGAGAAAAAGCTTGCTACTGCCGAAAAAGAAGTTGTGGAGGAGAAAGAAACCACTCCGACATTACCTACTGAAAAAGAAGAAAAAACTACAAAGTTTTGCATAGATAAATTTGACTTGCATGCACACCTGATCAAACATTCCGCATATATAGACTCTATGAAAATTCCGTATAGTCAGGCCAACGGGACAGATTGCTCTGGCATGTTTCACAAGATGTTAGATTCTTTTAAAGAACAATGCCCTAACAGTGCGTTTCCTAATATGCAAAATGCTCGTTCCAGCAGGAACATTGCGCAGTGGTATCACGACAATGGAAACTTGACGATTATCAAAGACCCTATGGCTAGCGGGCAACTTATCAAACCCGGTGCCGTGATGTTTTATGGCTATCAAAATCAGGCGGATCAGCTTGATCGGAATGCCTTGGATATGGAGACGTTGGCAACGCGGGGTAAGGGCGTTAATCATGTTGCGATTGTTACGGAGGTTACAGAGAAAGATGGTGTTGTTGCGTCTTATAAAATTTTTCACGGGCGGAATCCGAAGTATCCGGCTGGGGTGACGGAGTGCTGGTTGGAGAAAAATAATTTTCCGACTTATGGAAATGGGCCGGAGCCTTGGTTGGGGGTTGTGCCTTCGGTTTTGGTGGAGAAGAAGGGGGTTATTGCGAAGTTGGAGTAGATGTTAGATGTTAGACTTTAGATCGCTGCGCTCTTAGATTTTAGATCATTCGCTGACGCTCATTGTTAGATCGCTACGCTGTCAGAGGTCAGACGATGTGCTGCTGGAGTTTAGATATGGGTGGGTTTTTCTATGAGATTTTAGATGTTAGATTTTTTATGAGGAGTTTTTTTCGTAAGGATGACAATCCAAATAATGGAGGCAAATGCAATTCGCTCGTACGCGTATGGAGAAGACGTACCTATGTAGGTGTGATGGGGTTGATCTTATGCGTAGCATATTATTTTTGTTTGCCTGATCCATTATTTCAAGATCCATATTGTACGGTGCTTACGGCAGAAGATCATGCTTTGCTTGGGGCGAGGATTGCAGAAGATGGGCAGTGGCGATTTCCACCTGTGCAGCAAGTACCGGAGAAGTATGTTGTTGCTGTGCTTGCCTTTGAAGATAAGCGTTTTTATCAGCACTTAGGCATTGACATTAGAGCAATCGGTAGAGCAATGTTACAAAATATAGAAGCGGGTAAAGTTGTCAGTGGTGGGAGTACCATTTCCATGCAATTGATGCGGATTGCCCGAAAGGGAAAGCAGAGAAATGTTTTTCAAAAATTGATTGAAGCCATTCAGGCAACTCGTTTAGAAATTGCTTTTTCGAAGGAAGAAATTCTCGCCCTTTATGCTTCTCATGCACCCTTTGGCGGGAATGTTGTCGGCATCCAATCGGCGGCATGGCGATACTTTGGAAAACAACCGGAACAACTTTCCTGGGCAGAGGCGGCTACCCTTGCGGTGTTGCCCAATGCCCCTGCCTTGATTCACCCAGGACGAAACCGTAACAAATTGCTTACAAAAAGAAATCGTTTGCTAGATCGATTGTATGCTTCTGGAAAGATGGATAGCTTGACTTGCCAGTTGGCTAAAACGGAAAGTATCCCAGAGCGGCCACAGGCTATGCCACAGCTTGCTCCGCATTTGTTGGATTTTGTTGAAAGCCGACGCACACCTCCGACTTCTAAAGGAGAAAGCCTTCTCACACCTCTAACTCCTAAAGGAGAGTCTAGCCCGCGATCTAAAAACAAAACCATTTTCTATACCAGCATTCAAAAAGATCTTCAGGAACAATGTACACAAATTATAGATTATCACCAAGAGAATTTATCAGGGAATGGAATTCACAATGTGGCGGCCTTGATACTTGACATAAAATCCAACAAGGTACTTTCATACATAGGTAATGCGCCCAATGCAGGAAAAATGCATGGAAAAGATGTGGATATCATTCAGGCACCGAGAAGTACGGGGAGCATTCTTAAACCCTTTCTTTATGCCATGATGCTCAACGAAGGCGTACTGCTTCCGGAGCAGTTGGTTTCTGACATTCCGACCATTCTGCCAGATGGTTATAAACCCCAAAATTATCATGAAACTTTTGATGGTGCCGTTTCTGCTAAAAAGGCATTGATTCGTTCGCTGAATATTCCTTTTGTCTTGATGTTGAAAGACTATGGTTTGGAAAAATGCCAGCGTAATCTTTTCAAGTATGGTCATCATTATATTAATAAGCCTGCCGATCATTATGGACTTTCTCTTATTCTTGGTGGAGCAGAGTCTTCCCTGTGGGATATTTGCAATGTTTTTGCCGGGATGAGTCGGACATTGGGGAATTATGATGCTAACGATAGTCGGTATGATGTTGGTGATTTTGAGCAAGCAGCAGCCCAAAAATTACTTTTCCATAACAAACAGAATACAAAACTTCAAGAAGAGGCACCGTATTTGGGAGCGGGTGCTATTTACCAATGTTTTGAAGCGATGCGGGAAGTGGAGCGACCTACGGTTTCCGGAGAATGGGAAGCTTTTTCTTCTGGTCGAAAAATTGCATGGAAGACTGGGACAAGTTTTGGGTTTCGGGATGCTTGGGCGGTTGGAATAACGCCGGAATATGTTGTCGGGGTTTGGGTTGGGAACGCGGATGGCGAAGGACGCCCCGGATTGATTGGGGTGCATGCTGCTGGGCCGATTCTTTTTGAATTATTCAAGTTGTTGCCGCCCAGTAGTTGGTTTGAACCGCCTTATAATGATTTGGTACAACTGCTGCTTTGTCGCCAGAGCGGGTTTCGGGCTGGGCAGTATTGTAATGCAGATACGGTTTGGGTACCTACTGCCGGTGAGTATGGTGAGATGTGCCCTTATCATCAACGGATTCATTTGGATCAAACGGAGCAATGGCAAGTGAATGCAGCTTGTGTTTCGACGGATGCCATGATGCATAAAAATTGGTTTGTGCTCCCCCCTTTGCAAGAGCATTATTATAAGTTTCGACATCCGGAATATAGTATGCTTCCACCTTGGCATCCGGATTGTAAAACGGGGATGGCACAAGGAGAAAGCATGGCGTTTATTTATCCAAAACATTCGGGAAAAATTTATGTTCCGGTGGATTTGGATGGGAATATGGGACGGACGGTTTTTGAAGTGGCACATCGGAACCCTGTGGAGAAAGTTCATTGGCATTTGGATGGTGTGTATTTAACAACGACGAGTGTTTTCCATAGTGTGGAGCTGAACCCTTCGGAGGGGATGCATCAGCTTACGGTCGTAGATCAGGAAGGGGAAAGATTGGAACGGTGGTTTGAGGTGGAAGGGCGAGAGCGTTGAGTCTACAGGCCATTATATTACTCCCCCCTCTCCAACCCTCCTCTTTTCAAGAAAAGAGATTTACTTAATTGAAGATGCGTTTTACTTAAGGAATATGAATTTTCCTGAAAAAAGAATGGCTTTTACCAAAAGAAGAGTAGGTATCACCAAAAAGAAAATGGGTTTATCCCAAGGGAAGATAGGATTTACCAAACGGAAAATGAATTTGGCCAAAAAGGGAATGGGGTTTACCGAAAGGAAAATGGAATTTACCGGAAGGAGTATCGCTTTTACCGTATGGAAAATAGGATTTATCAAAAGGGGGAATGACTTTTTCCAAATGGAAAATTGGGTTGACCGAAAGGAGAATGGCTTTTACCGTATGGAAAACAGTTTTTTCCAAAAAGGAAATGACTTCTACCGAACGGGAAATGAGGCTTACCGGACGGGAAATTTTCCAAACAAAACAACCTTAATCCCAGATTGCTGAAATGACTTTTTAATCTTCCAAGAATTATGCAGTACTTCTAGCTCTTCATCCGTAAAATTATTAAAAATATTGGAATAAAAAATGTAGTGGTTTGTGGACAAATCTTTGTGGACAAAGCCATGCCCTACCCCGTTTAAATCAATATCTTTTTGTAAACCAATGTTGGGAAAATCAGTACCGATTTCGTCGTAGGGAATGTTTGTCTTATCAATGTAAGCGATCATTTTTTTTCTTAAGTTGTAGTATGGCCAATGGGCGATTGTGGCATCCCAGCCCTGTGCGATCTTGTCAGGATAAATCCAAAAGTTACCGGAAAAGAAGAG
>JAHDGC010000713.1:0-3505 GCA_020627865.1 Saprospiraceae bacterium
ACCGATGTTCCTATTTTATTTTTTGGGTGGTTATTTTCTATATGCTTCCTTATTTGCCGCTGTCGGTTCTGCCATGGGTGATGACCTAGGAGAAGGACAAGCTCTCACCATCCCGATTACGCTTCCCGTAATCATTGCTTTCTATATCATGTTTGTCGCTGTTAGAGCACCAGATAGTGGCTTAGCCGTTTGGTCATCTATTTTTCCCCTATTCTCCCCTATTGTAATGCCTGCCCGGTTAGCTTTTCAGCCACCATTATGGCAACTGCTTTTATCCGTACTCGTACTCGCAGGCTCTGCTATATTTTTTGTATGGCTTTCCGCCCGAATTTATAGGGTTGGTATATTAATGTATGGGAAAAAGGTAAGTTTCCGCGAGTTAGGGAAATGGCTCTTTTATAAAGACTAAACACTATTTCATGATTTGCCAACACCTAGGATTGACGACCTTTTGTATGGCACAGAAACCAAAACACTACACAAGCACATCCAGGAACGCTACATAATCACTAATAATTAAAAAAAATCATAATATGTTAGCTGTTTTATTGTAGAGTTTTAAAGTCTTTCTTATTTTTGTAAAAGCTTTTATAACGCACATATACTTCTCATCACTCATAAGAAGTATTAATTTATTAGAGACTTAATTCACAACTAAAACCCAACAAAGAGGACACTTAAAATATAGTTGTAGCAGAAAATCAGACAGCTGGTTACCGCAAAAACAGCTTGTATAAATAAGAGACAAATTTAAGGTAAAATCAGAGCGTCAAAATCCCGGGTTTTGGCTTTCCAGATTCCCTCTTTTCATTATTAGAATTTTTCGACCCGAACCCAAGACATAAGTCAAAGTGTGTCTAGAGCGAGGTATGCGACAATGTAATTAAAAATATTCTGACAACAATAGACGTCGTCAGGAGGGGCAAGTTTATACCTTAAATAGCTATTTTTTAACCTAAACCCTTTCATAAAAATGAGTTTAACAATAAAGTCCCAATCAAAAACACGGCCTTTTATCAACACGGATAGTAAGGATCTTTCCGTCGAAAAACTGAATTTGATTCTATTCGGACATGCAGCTTTCCAATATCTCTATGCGGGATGCAAACTGCGGGTCTTCGAAATACTGTTTGAATCGAAAAAGCTTACAAAAGAAAAACTTGTAGAAGTCATGGAACTCCAGCCTTATCCGGCTAAAGTTTTATTACTCGGATTAAGTTCCTTAAACCTGATTATTAAAGAAGGAGACACTTACCGTAATGCTGATGTTATAGATTCTATGTTTCAACAAAAGAACTGGAAAATATTTTACGATACGGTATTATTTGAAGGAGAGATTGTTTATAAAGGTCAGATTGATTTTTTAGCTTCTCTTCACCAAAATCGCAACGTTGGCCTCCGTCGATTTAATGGAGATGGGGACACACTTTACAAAAGGCTATCTCAAAACCCCGGCCTACAATCTGTTTTTTATAATTACATGGGTTCTTGGTCTAAATTATCTAATCCATTACTCATTGATAGTGTTGATTTCTCGCAGTTCGGTAAAGTCCTCGATGTGGGTGGCGGTGATGCGACCAACGCTATTGACATTGCAGAAGCCAATGCTACTGTAAAAATCACCTTGCTCGATATTCCAGATACTTGCGAAATTGCGGAAGCGAATATTGCCAAGTATGAACTTTCTTCCAGAATTGATGTAAAACCAGGTAATTTCTTTAAAGATCAATTCCCTAAAGGGTATGATTGCATCCTATTTATTCACCAGCTCGTCATCTGGACACTTGAAGAAAATACGGAAGTATTGACAAAGGCATACCATGCGCTTGAACCGGGCGGAAAAGTCATTATCTTCAGTTCCATTTCCTCCGATTCTGAAGACGGCCCACTGATGGCAGCATTGGATTCGGTCTACTTCATGTCACTTCCTGCTGACGGTGGCATGATTTATCCCTGGAAAGATTACAAAACTTGCCTCCTGAAAGCTGGGTTCTCAAAGATTGAATATATTGATTGCCAAGGCTGGACACCACACGGCGTAATCATCGCCGAGAAGTAATCAAAGGAGCATAATACTAATAAACGAATCGACAACCTCACACTAAAACACTCATCTGTTCCACAAGTCTAAATCTCCTGATTAGATTGTTGGAATCAGGTGAGTTTTTTGATGTTTAATATAGCGCCACTATGCATTTTGGCGCTACATTAAACATCATAATCAATTTCCAATTCTGCCGTTATCGGATGCGCTTGGCAAGTAAGGATATAGCCCTCCTCGATCTCGTCATCATCAAGGGCATAACAGGCTTCCATCTCTGCTTTTCCTTTCAAGACCTTAGCCATACAAGTCGAACAAGAACCCGAGGTACAGGAATAAGGCGGTTCATGCTTTTCATCGAGCAAGGCATCTAAAACTGTCTTGTCTTTTGGTACAACAATCTCAAATTGCTTCCCGTTTAGCTTTACCTTTACCCGCCCTGCTCCTGCTGCCGAAGCACCAGAAGTACTACTATCCTTTGCATCTGCTGCCGTGAAATATTCTACGTGAATTCTTTTCTTGTCTATATTTCTGTTCAGTAATTCAGCCTTCACCGTTTCAATCATCGCTGCCGGGCCGCAGATAAAGTATTCTTGCTCAGAATGCCTTGGCTGGTATTCTTCTAGAAAAAGTGAGAGTAATTTTCCGCCTATTCTCCCCGTTTTCCCTGTCCAAGTACTCACCGGTTTCCGCTTAAACCAACTGGCAATCCCACCACCACTTTTCTTCACGCCACTCAGGGCCTGTTCTATAATCAATTGCCCTGAATACTCTGCCTCCAAATCTACCAAAGCTGCCCTGAAAATAATATCTTCCTCATGACGGTTACCATATAGCAGAAAAACCGTACTCATCGGCTCCTTTTCAACAATGGTTTTGAGCATCGACATCAGGGGTGTTATCCCACTTCCGGCAGCAAAAAGGTAGTAGCTCTTCTTCTGGGCTTCATCTATTTTGGTAAAAAAACGGCCTTCCGGAGGCATTACCTCTACTTCCGCTCCAGCCTTTATGTTATCGTTAATATGGTTGGAAACCAAGCCACCTTTTAATCGTTTAACGGTTACCGTAAGGTCTTTTTCATAAGGCGCACTAGACATCGAGTAAGCCCTTCTTTCTTCTTTTCCATTCAGCTGAAAACGCAAGGTAAGGTATTGCCCCTGCCGATAATGAAAAGTTTCTTTCAAGGATTCTGGCACCTCAAAGCTTACCGAAACACAATCCTTTGTTTCGGCTTTTACACCAGAAACCTTCAGTCTATGAAATGTATTTGACATAAATAAACAAGTAAAAATTAAAAAGGCCAAACCTGCCCAACTACGCAGGCGGGGTCAAAAGTACGCACTTGCAAATAGACAATTTATAACATTAGCTGGCGTAACCCATTTTTGGCCTTTCATTTAAATTAAATTCAAGCACAAAAATATACTTTTTGTGAAGGTGTTGGTATGTCAAGAAATGGCGAAT
>JAHDGC010000713.1:3515-4178 GCA_020627865.1 Saprospiraceae bacterium
GTAATACCCAATTATTTCTTCTATGGACAACTGTTCTTTCTCCAAGAATTCAGGATTGGTTAAAACCTCAAAAATGAAATGGCGATCCTGCTCCAATAATAATGCAATGGGAATATTCTTAAAAGCACAACGGTCTATCCCTCCTGCATAATAAGTATATAATTCCTTCAGCATTTCATCCAAAAATGCATTAACCAATTGCCAATGTTTTGGGAAACTCCCCTTTAAATCTTTTAGAAAACGGTTAGATATACCGGAAACTTCTTGGCCGATAAAGTCCATAAATCGAGCATACCGCTCTATATAAGGGGTTTCTCCATCTTTCAAAATATCCCTGTAACCACCTAGCCCTTCTAGTTTCACCAGCAAAACATCCTGCAATATTTCATCCTTTGACTTAAAATATTCATAAACGGTAGACTTGCTCTTGCCCAAATAACTGGCTACCATGTTCATGGTAACACTACTGATGCCTTCTTGTTGAAAATAATCGAAAATTTTTAATGCCCAAGCTCGTTTTTTGGCACTATCCTGCTTCCTACTCTTTCCAGTCGCTTTTCTGCCCATTTTTATGTGTTTTTGTATGGTTTTAAGATAAAAAATTCAATCTAAAAGTAATTATTTTCTTTTGAAAAATTATTTATATATATTTATTTAGATTTT
>JAHDGC010000714.1:0-3378 GCA_020627865.1 Saprospiraceae bacterium
TTCCAAGTTGGGTATTTCCATGATAACCATGTTCCATAACAAGCAAATCTCGTCGCTTTGTATGAGCAGAACTCAACCGCACGGCAAGGTCGGAGGCCGCACTACCGGAGTTTACAAAAAAGACCTTCCTCAATTTCTGTGACATTGTCTCACAAATCATCCCCGCATACTCAGCGAGGCTATCATAAAGGTATCGGGTATTGGTATTCAAGCTAGCCATCTGTTTCTGACCAGCTTCTACAACGATAGGATGACAGTGGCCAACATGACAAATATTGTTTACACAATCCAAGTAAGTATCTCCCCTATCATCATACATGTATTGAAAGGCAGCACTTTCCATCCTTAGTGGCTGCTCGTAATTCACACTCATGGCCCGGCTAATATGACGGTAGCGTTTTTCAAGTACAATACCATGATCACGAGGGAATTTTGCCGGAAGTCCGCAGGCTTTCAAAAACATACTGGTCGCCTTTACCGGATTGGTACGGAGTAGTTTCTCGATTAAATCCCAAGCTCCTTTTTGGTTAATTTTGATATATTCTGCATTCTCTGGATTCAAATGGCTATCATAAGAAGAGTTACATAGACTTACGCACAAGCGGGTTGCGATGAGATAATATAGTGCATTCAGTTCCTTCTCTTGCAAAGTAAGTATTTTGTTATAATTATGAACAACTTTGCAAGCTGCGTCCCAAGGATTATCTTTCGCCATCATCATAACATAACAAACACATATCGCTAGATCATTCATCAGGAAACTATACGTCATGTCTCCAAAATCAATAATTCCTCTGATACGATTTTCCGACACGAGAATATTCCACTCGTTGGCATCTCCATGAACAACCGACTGTCGAAGCTCATGACGAAGTGGCCAAACTTGTTCCCGATATTGCATCATAAAGTAATGTACCTTGCCCCGCTTCATCGGATCAGAAATGTATTGCAACTTATCTTTTTGTTGTAAAATGTTCTTTGAATCCCACTCATAGTTTCGGGTTTTCAAAAAGGCATCATTTATGGTTTGTAATTGCAAATTCATCTCTGCCATAAAGGCACCCAAATCACACAACAGTTCGCCTGTCAGCTCAACATCTCCCATGCAAGTACCTTCTACGAAAAGGAGTAAACGGGCAAGGTATGTTTTCTCGTTATACAAAACTTCAAAGATTGTATCACCATTTTGATTGGCAAATATTCTGGGGAAAGTTCGGTCAGGAAGATTTTCACCCAACAATTTAACTACATTTTCTTCTGCTTTGAGCAAAGTCGCATTTTCTGGACGAACACAAAGTTTAAGGACGTATTTTTCTCCGGAGGGGATAGTTATTTTAAAATTTAGGTCTTCATATCCGGGGAGAGGTTTAATTTCTGCATCTATAATGTTATAATATATAGAGAGAAGTAGGGAGAGTTCTGCTGTATTCATTTTTTTTAGTAGATTGTTTTAAACGTTCTGGTTTATTTTAAAACATTTTAATTACACTATTCCTTATCATGAAAATACAACCAATCAATAGCTTTCGGAAAAACCCTTGACCAGTTCCTCTCGCTGTGTACACCATCAGGATCAACAGAAAAGTTGATGGCAATATTATCTGACTCCTCGGCTTCCGCCCGCAACATTGTTAAATACGTTTCGATATCCGGAATCATCGCATTGCTTTCCTTCCCTCCAGCATACACAAAAACACGCGCATTATCCGGATTAAAGAAATTAATGGAATCCAGTTTCAGTTTTTTTGCAGCCCAAAGGGAAGGCGATAAAACCATTTTCCGAGCAAAAACTTCTGGATACAACAAGCCCGTATAAACACTAATGAGTGCACCCATCGAACTACCACCTAAGCCAGAAAACTCCGGCTCCGGTTTTGTTTTATAATTTTTATCTATATAAGGTTTAAGATAATCTGCCATGAACCGGGCAAACTTCTTCCCCTCCCCGATGCTCTCCTTACTGTCCTGCAAGGAAAACTCATTCACCCGATCTTTCCCCGCATGATCAATAGCAACAATGATAACATCGCCCTTTTCTTGCTCCGCAAGCACGGCCAAACGACGATCAATCGCCCAGTTGCCATATGGTGAACGATCATCAAAAAGGTTCTGGGCATCTTGCATATACATGACCGGATACCGCTCTTCCGAACTATAATAATCATAGGGCAACAAAATACGCACACGCCGCTTCTTGCCCAGTGGTGGAATCTCAAAAGTATCGGATACCGTTTCGATTAAGGGATAAAAGGCCGGATCGAAAGAAAGTCCCTTGATGGCCCAGCGATCTACTTTGCAAATTGCCGGATTTTCAAAATCAGTAATTGTCCTGTTAGATACTTTTGAACCATAGTTGTCCAACTCCACATCCATCCAGCTCCCTTTCAGAAATTTAAACTCAAAAGGCAAATTAAAAACAGCCCCCTTCGGAAAAGTAAAAGTATATTTTCCTTCATCCGTTTCCGTCATTTCAAAAACCCCATCCCGCGCTTTCCAATTGTTGAAGCTCCCCGAAATATAAATCGGTCGCTCATCAAGATGGGTAGTTTCGAGCATGATTGTGAATGCTTTATCAAGCAAAATCCTCCTGGCAGTTCCGGCATTCTTTAAATTTATCATATTCAATAGTGTCATATATGTTTAGGAAATCACTAATTACAAATATATGATAATACCTTCATTATTATGGTCTCTAATCCTAATAAATGTATTTTTTTTGCAATTTAGTGACTGGATGAACGCGGGAAAGCTTTGTCGATGAAAAGGGGAAATTTATCAATATAATTTTTTTATATTCAAAAAGAGAGCCATTTTATACCAATGCTACACATACCGCACTAAAAATAGGGCTACTATTGCAATTCCATATACGGTATGTGAAGTATTATTAACGAAATAACCACAAAATCAGCAAGAAATGGCATGGATATTTTACCAATTTTTGAAACTTCTTCTATTACTCATTCTCCCATTCTGCTTTTTGATCAGAGGAGCTAGCTTTATACACACTCACCACTTTGCACATCCTTGGGTAGCCATTTCGGGTGGAGCAGTTGCCACGATTGTCCTTTTATTCATCTATATGACCTTTCTTTATGGCAACTTGACCGGACGATTAGGAGATGGCGGCGCATTAAAAAGAAGGGGCACTATTGCCATCTTACTCGTCTTATTTTATAGTGCCAATAGTATACTTTTCATCTCGGGAGCCAACACTAAATATGAGGAAGTACGGAAAGAATTCACCCAATTGCATCCTATTTTGCGCCTCAGCATAAGCACAATTCTCTTCTTAGATAAAGATTTAATCGTCACGGATGCTAGTCGGCAACCAGAAGATTATGCCAAAATGGGTTTGAAATCCAAGCGGCATTCCCT
>JAHDGC010000714.1:3388-4165 GCA_020627865.1 Saprospiraceae bacterium
TAAGCACAATTCTCTTCTTAGATAAAGATTTAATCGTCACGGATGCTAGTCAGATTACGCCAAAATGGGCTTGAAATCCAAGCGGCATTCCCTGCATTATCGCCAGTCAGATGGCTATGTCCATGCTGTAGATATTCGCACAAAGGGAAGATCACAACTGCGGAATGTATTACTAGGCTATTATTTTAAACTGATGGGATTGAATACGCTCCGGCATGGAGGAACCGCCGATCATTTGCATATTTCCCTGATGAGCCACGATCATCCAGGGGCTATTTGATAAAAAGGTAGGCTGCTGGGTCAAAAAAAGTCGGAGTAACGCAACGGATACCCCGACAACTCGGCTAATTTTAAAAACTACTTTATTCTTGATTGCCTGAAAAGGCAAATTTTCAAAAGGACTTGGTGAAGAAACCTATCAACCAGCTACGCAAATTTAATCATCCTTTGGGACAATTTAAAATTTTTGGGCTGCAAAAATCGACAAAAAGTTGAACTATCAAATAAAACAAATGATATATCTACTTAAAAACTAATAGATTATGCATTAAACTAATACATAATAACAATTAACGATGATGCTTTTAACCTATTAAATATCTGCTTTGATATGGATAAAACAACAAAAATTGGAATTGGTTCAGGAACTTTGCTGCGAAATGGCGAACTGGGAAAAGCTTTTGGCAACAGGTTTAATCATTTTCATTTTGCAAGCGCGTTAGTACACTGTAATCTAAATTTATTTAAATAATTTTTTTCTCTGCAAACGTTCCAGAC
>JAHDGC010000715.1 GCA_020627865.1 Saprospiraceae bacterium
CGGTTGGAATTTCAAGAGTGGAAAACTTAACTTCTCTTGAGTTATTCCCCAACCCTGTAAAACATCTTTTAAATATTGAATTTAATTTAAAAGAAAGTTCTAATTTGAATTTTAAATTAATGGATATGTATGGGAGGGAATACGCAACGAATTTTAATACAAACTATACGAAAGGAACGCATTTATTACAATTGGATACCGAGATTTTACCCGAGGGAGTCTTTATGCTTCAGGTGGAACATGAAGGAGAGTTATATGGGTATAAATTTGTTGTGATGAAGTAAAAGCCAATTCTACCATTTTAAATAACTAAAAACCCGTCAAAAATTTAATTTGGCGGGTTTTTTTTTTTTTTTTATCTTTATAAAAATCTAATTCAACTTCCTCTCATATATTAAGCTTTTGCTTAATACCATTTTATTTTTTATAAAAGTTCTTTTTATAAAAAAAATCCTTTTTTAAAAACTTAAAACAAGATGAAAAAACTCGTACTCTTCACCCTACTCGGACTATTATCCGGTCAATTCCTCTACGGACAATGTACTTCCTTTGCAGGAACCATGGAAACCTCCCTTGTTAGCACCTGTGACAATACACTAACTGTTTCTCACAACGGAGACGCTGTCCTCGACAGCAATGATATTGCTATGTATATATTATATGATAGTATGTGGATTTCCAATCCGCAAATTCTAGATTTTAATCAAACAGGTATTTTTACCAATGATGGATCTTTGGAATTTGGCGTAGGCTATTTCGTGGCCCTCTGGGTAGGAGATGACATCGGAGGACAAGTCGATCCAAATGATCCCTGCTCTTCAATTTCTAATGCACAGCCGATTATATTCCATGAAAGTCCAGCTCCACCCCAAGCTCCTGATGTGGCAGTTTGCGTTAATGCCTTCATACCACCACTAGAGGTTTGGTCTCCCATCCCCGGCTTGGTTTACAACTGGTATAGCGGGGGTATGCTTTTACAGTCAAATTCTACTACCTATAATGCCGCCTCGCCAGGGATTTATCAGGTAGAGGCCGTTGATCCGGTGACTGGTTGCAGTAGTCCTTTTGAGGATGTGGAGTTGATTTTTTATCCTTCCACTTTTGCCATGAATGCTACCCTTTCAGAGTGTGATGATGATGGAGACGGGTTAGCTACCTTTAATCTGACAGATGCTGACTTCCAAGTTTTAGCCGGCCAGTTTGGGATGACAGTTACTTATCATACAACCCTATTTGACGCTGATAATGGTATTAATCCTTTATCTTCCCCATTTACTTCTACCACCCAGTTTATTTTTGCCAGACTTGAGAATAGTTTTGGATGTTTCAGCATAGCGACCCTTGAGCTAAATGTAGAACAGCCTCCCACTGTTATTGTTGATGATATTGTATGTTCTGCTAATTTCGCTAGTTATGATGTTCTTTTAACAACTAGTGGGGGTACCATAACAACATCAGTTGGCATGGTTGTAGGCAATGCCATAGCTAGCATTCCGGTAGGTTCAGATGTAATAATTTCGGTTATTGATAATAATGGCTGTGAAAATGTGATTGTTATTCCAAGCCCCAATTGCTTCCCATGTGATTCTATTGATTTTACGGTTGATATTGATGAAGGAGATACCTGTTATGTCGATCCTCCGGATGATGTATTGACAGCCACTTTAATCAATCCGGATTCTACCTTACCAATCACCTTTCACATCGACAATGACAATATATTTACAAATGGTACATCAAGCCAAAATACTGATGGTGTATTCTCCGGATTGAATTCCGGCTGCTATTTTGTCTATGCCGCTATCACTGGAACGACTTGTTTTACTATTCAGGGACCTTTCTGCATAGGTGAAGCAGGAGCCTTTGCCGATGCTGGCCCGGATCAGGTGCAGTGCATACCGAACGACCCCGTTATGCTTGATGCGAGTGGTTCTATAGGAAGCGGCCTTACTTTTAATTGGTCACATGGATTGCCCCCTGTTCCTCAGGTAACTGTTAATAACCCTGGAATCTACACGGTTTCGGTAACCAATTCGGCAGGCTGTCTTAGTGTGGATGAGGTGGAAGTCGGCCCTGGTATTGACGCACAAATTTTTATAGAAAACACTCCTCTATGTACCGGAGATAATGATGGAGCCGCAACTGCCTTGATTTTTAATGGAGGTACTCCGCCATTTTCATTTCAGTGGAGTAATGGAGAAACTTCAGAAACTGCCTTTAATTTAATGGCCGGACTTATTCAATGTTCTGTTACGGATGCCTCTGGTTGCTTAACTGTTGTAGAAGAAATCATGGCGGATCCACCGCCTTTTACGGTAACAGATCAAGTTTCTTTATCGCAAAACTGTTTGGTAGAACATTGCCTTACTGTAACAGGGGGGGTAGCTCCTTATACAGTAGTTTGGGATAATAATTCAACAGGGTTTTGCGCTTTAAGTGATGGTCTGACTCCCTTAAATTACTCTGTAACGGATGCGAATGGCTGCCTCTTTACAGGTACTAGTTTTTCAACCCTGCAACCCTTACAACTAAACCTCAATGTTTTGGAGTATCCAAGTTGTGGTAATGGACAGGAAGGCATGATAGGGCTGGATGTCGCTGGGGGGCAAGGTACCATTGAGATTGTTATTTTATCAGATGCCGGTTATGTCGATACCCTTTTCAGTTTCGGGCCGGGTGCTTTCGTCATCGAAAATCTGCCACCAGGAGATTATGAAGTTAACGGAATAGATGGCTCCGGATGTTCCATGTCAGAAACATTTAACTTATCTTATATATTTGATATAGATGTTTCTACCACGGGTGCGACCTGTGATAATGCAGATGGTAGCGCGACGGTTTCTACTAATCTTTCCAATCCACAGTTCAATTGGAGTACAGGGGATTCCGGGCCAAGTGTAACGGGACTTGCCCAAGGCTGGTATTCTGTTACAGTTACCGATGATACTTGTTCTCTCCACAAGAATTTTTATATAGATGAAAATATAGATTGTAAAGTTAGAATTGGTGGTTATGTGCTTAACGATAATGATTTAGACTGTACTCAATCTCCTGGTGATGTGGGGCTGAATGATTTCATGGTGCGTTTGATGCCGGATGATATTTATGCTTATACCAATACGGACGGCTATTATGAATTTGTAGTAGATGATGGGAATTATACCGTAGAATATATTCCTAATACGAGTTATGATTTACTTTGTCCTACGGATAGTATGCACTCTGTTTCCCTAACTACAAATGGGGATAGTTCTCTTACGAATAATTTCTATCTGGAACAATTGCTTCAAAGAGATCTTTGCATTACGCATTATTCTCAGACTATGCGCCCGGGCATGAATCGATATGTTTGTTTACAATACAGAAATTACTCTGATGCCCCGGAAGACATAACCGTAACATTTGTATATGACAGTTTGCTATCTTACTCTAGCAGCACGATCCCTTTTGACACTCAGTCAGGCGATACTTTGACTTGGTTTTTCCCCAATGTGCCACCCGGAGGCGGAAGTTCTTTTTTATGTTACCTGCATATTCCCGCTTCTCTCTCAATTGGAATACCGTTGGATTTTTATGCCTTCGTCACGCCTGATGCAGGAGATATAGAACCGGATAATAATTCCGATATCTGGACTCAGTTGGTCACTAACAGCTTCGACCCCAATGACAAACGCTCTGGTACAGGCGAAAACGAATACGGTGGAAACATATATGTAGAAGACACAACCATTCATTATCAAATCCGCTTCCAGAATACGGGGAATGACACGGCTTACACCGTCGTCATCCGGGACACCCTCGATCCGAATCTGGATGTCACGACGATTCAGGCAGGTGTTTCCAGTCATGAGTACGATATGCAGTTTGAAGGAAATAATGTTTTAATATTTAATTTTGAAAACATATATCTTCCGGATAGCAATGTGAATGTGGAAGCCAGTCAGGGGTTTGTGACGTTTACGATAGAACGCGATCCGGAGTTTGTGGAGGGAAGAACCTTTGAAAATTCGGCGGCGATTTATTTTGATTATAATGATCCGATTATAACGAATACGACTTCCCATGTTTTATCTAAATATATCACAGAAGAAGATTTTTCCTTTTCGGGATGCCAGGGAGATATTATCGGGAATTTACCACCGCTTGAAAATGACACCGTGA
>JAHDGC010000716.1:0-3351 GCA_020627865.1 Saprospiraceae bacterium
TCCCGGTCAGCCTGTTCCCTCGGTCAATAATTTATAATTTTAGCTGGCATAAGCTATAGTTGGTCGCTTTACGAATTAATAATATTTATTTTCAATTGAATGGTATGCTAAAGTTAAGTAAAATTCGATTCCCACATCTAGGAAAAACAACCCACAAATTAACCTTAAAAATAAATGAATACATAGAGGAAAATATAAGATTACCAGGTGGGCTTAACTTTTATTTGTTTGGGGAATCTTTTCTTAACTCCCCTTACTATTTGGTATTTCCTTATTTGTTTAAGAACGTATTCAAGCAAAAGAATACCGCATTTTGCACAGACATTTGTATTTCTGGCTACTTGTATTTCAAGTACTTATTAAGCATGGATAATCTCATCGACAAAGATGCAGAAGCAGACGAACACTTATTACTGTTAGGCTCTCATATATACCATGAGGAATCCATGAAGATCCTGTCAAAATATTTTGGTAAAAATAAACTATTCTGGGAGTTATGGGCAAAACGAAATAATGATTTTATTAAAAGTGTACTTTTAGACAAAAAGTATAACTTGCGGATGGATTTTGATACATACAAAAAATTATCTACAGGTAAGTGCAGTTATTCCAAAGTATCTATAGATGTCTACTATGCCAAAATCAAGTACAAGGATGAAGAACTTTTCAGGGTATTGGAGCAATCTTTTGACTATTTTTCTATTGCTCGCTGCCTGCAGGATGACCTTGAAGATTTCAAGAAAGACATACGATATAAAAAAAATAACTGGAGCCATGTAGCATTAAATAAATGGCTAAAATCAAACAACAAAAAGTTTGAGCAGTTAGATGCAGATACCTTGGAGAAATACCTTTTCACTTCTGAAATAGCTGAAGAAATATTGCTGCTCACCAAAAGTTATTACCAAAAGTCTATTGATATCCTTGGACTATACAAAAGCCTCTTGTTTGACTATATCAAAGTAATTGAGTTGAGTATAAATAATATAAATTATTTTAAATCAACTATACAGGCTTACCGTGTCGAGAAAATTCTTGACAAGATTAAATCCACAAATTATGTCAACGATATAGATATAACGGAAGCTATATCCCTGTCTGATTCTTATATTTCAGGCATGCAGAACGAGGATGGTTCTTGGTTCGAGATTTGCAACATGCAAGGCTTTAGCAATGTTTGGGCGACAGGGTTTATAGGCTTGTTTTTAGACAAGGGCAGCCATACTTTGCACCGTGCCAATGATTTTTTGCTCAACAATATGCAACATGATTTGTGGGGCTATAATACAGACTGGACTTATGATTACGACTCAACAACATGCGTGCTTTTTTCCCTAAATAACCATAAAAATAATTACTCTAAATATATAGAAAAATGGTTTGAAGGACAGGGGGAAAATGGCTCATTCAAAACATACAGCCCCAATAATAAAATCATCAGCATGCTGAATTTAGACAAAAAGAAAATCGAAGGATGGACGAATGGGCATGTCTGTGTTAGTGCTATGAGTTATTACTTTTTAAGTCGTTTAGAAAACCGGAATAAATACAATGATCAGTTCCAACGCTTGGAGCAATATATTTTAGACAATAAAACAGAAGAGGGTATCTGGAAACCCTACTGGTGGACATCGTATCTATACCCTACTTGTTTAAACATCCAAGGAATGATTGCTAGAAACTGTTTTGAGCATGAGATCAACGTATCTACCGAATACATACTCAAGCAGCAAAACCCCGACGGAAGCTTTTCCTGCGAAGTGCTTAAAAACAAAAGTGTATTTTATTCGGCTTTGGTTTTAGACACCTTGTGTGCTTCAGAGAAATTGTATGTCCAATATGAAGGACAAGTAGATAAGTTAAAAATGTGGATATTAAAAAATCAATATACAGACGGGAGATTCGATGGCACTAATTTCTTGGTTATCCCCAACCCTAACGTAAAAGAATGGGATATTGATGACCATACTTTTAAGATAAACAAATCGGGAGGTGGGAATACAATTACCGGAGAAGTTTCGGGACTATTTACCACTGCTATAGCCGCGAGAGCTCTTAAAAGGTATACAATGCTCCACGCAAGAGTAGCAAAGCCGAATAAAGCAATTAAATATTCGTAAAATAAGCCGTCTTACGAACTTTAGAATTGAATTTTTGATTATGTAGACGGATTTCCATATCTTCACATAGGTGTTTAAGGTTTTATCCACATGCTTCCAAGAAGGATAATAAAAAAATCAATGTACACTTTTTTATTTAAGTAATTTTGAACTATGATAGATGCAATTGGAGAAAAGTTCGTACCTAAGCTCAATGATAACTATACGATAGTACCTTATAATAATAAGGCATACACACTCTGTCTTGACGGCGGGAGTAGGCCTATTAAACTTAATATCGATTTTTACACTAAACAGCTATTAGATCAGATAGATGGCGTTAAAAACATAGAAGAACTCACGGATAATTTTAATTCACGGAATGACTTCGCCCTAACCGTAAAACAAACCTTAGAAATTTTCCGGCGCAATATTTTAGGCTACGGTATATTAAAAGGAGATGACAGAACTAAAATAAAGATCAAGGATGATTATTTAAAACTCAGGTTTGTTATATTCCCGACAAAAGTTGTTACTTACATTGCCTCGTTCTTAACTTTCTTGTTTAATGAAACCTTATTCCGGGCACTTTTCCTTTCTATGCTTTTATTTCTTTGCATTAGCTTTTCTTTAAACATTGATTTCGCAGCACTTTATAGTGCTCTAGATGCTCAAATGCTGATTCATATTATTGCATTTAATATTTTTGCTATAATTTTCCATGAATTTGGCCATGCCGCAGCTTGTCTTAACTTCGGTGCAAAAAATGGACCTATTGGCTTCGGCTTCTATATCATCAGCCCTGTTTTTTATTCGGATGTTTCTGATGCTTGGCGGTTAAGTAGGAAACACAGAATTATAGTGGACTTGGCCGGCATATATATGCAAATGATGGTATGCTGTTTTGTTGCTATTGCCTATTTTATCACCCAAGATCAGGGCTTCCTCCAGCTTGCATTTTGGATGTTTTTAACTACAGCAATTAACCTGAGTCCCTTTCTTCGCTATGACGGATATTGGGCTTTGTCAGACTTGTTACGAATTTCCAACCTAAAAGAAAAATCCCAACGAGAGACAAATTCTTTTTTCGGCAAATTAGTGGGCATCAATAAATCTTGGGTTTATAACAAACAAAACAGATTCTTACTTTTTTATGGTTTATCAAGAATCACGGTATTGATTCTGTTTTTATCTTATTTACTATTCTTCCTTTCAGATTCTTTTCTATTATTTCCCCAAAAACTTAGCACGG
>JAHDGC010000716.1:3361-4153 GCA_020627865.1 Saprospiraceae bacterium
TTAAATGTTTTATTCTATGATTTTGACTCAATAACTTTTGAATGGGTAAAATCTACGGTTGCTGGATTATTTCTCCCAACATTATTCCTCGTTATTCTCTCAAGAGAAGCAATTAAATACTTTCGGAAGAAGTTGAATTCTAACAAAAAATCGGCTTTGCACTAAAACTGGGAGCAATGGGATTATTCCTTATTTGCTCTTCTCATGCCTCAAACTACAGCTCCTATAACCTACTTATAAATAGCCCTGAACTAGGCAACAGTATGTTTTTATTCCTAATTTTGCTTTCTATACGTTATGTTTCTGAACAAAAATCTGTATTTTCGGCTTCACAAATATACTCTAGTAATAAGGAACAAGGGAAAAAGTACATTCTTGGGCAAACAACAGATTATAACTTAAAATTATACATTTCATTTTTCCTTTGACACTTAATACATCGTATTTACCAGACAACCAATAACAAACTACTTTCAAAACTACTCACAAATATAAATGGACAAAGAAATAAAAAAAAATAAACTAAGTTTAAAAAATATAGCTTTACCTATTTCACTTCTAGGATTTGTAGCTATTGTAAGTTTTTTCCTCTACAATAAGAACACAACTTCAGCTCTAGAGGTTAATATAAACGAAGTGGCTCTGGATACGGTTAAGTTTAGCACGTTTCAAGAAAATATCCCTATAAACGGAGTTGTAGAACCCGTAAAGACAGTATTTATTGATGCTATAGAAGGGGGAAGTGTCGAAGAAATATTCGTTGAAGATGGAGCAAAGGTAGAAAAAGGAGAA
>JAHDGC010000717.1 GCA_020627865.1 Saprospiraceae bacterium
CAGTAACTTGTTTATTTTAGTACTTTGGTATGGTGAATTAAAATTTACAGAGAACCTAGCCATGAAAGACAATTAAGACTTTAATTGAATTATTGGCCAAACAAAAAAATTAAGAACCAAATATTTCAAGTGTGTAACGCGCATGGAATGTTTGGTTCTGTTTGAAACCACAAATTATTTTCCTTTTCATTTTACAAATAAAGTCAAAATGAAATAAAACTATCTCAATATTACCTAAACCAAAAAGGGGCTAAGGTAATATTCAAAAACTACAAATCATGAAATCCCTCCCATCAACCGTAACCCTCTCGGGCATGCTATGCCTATTGCCTTTCTTTGTCTATACCCAAACCATTTTTATCAATGCTGCCGTGCAAGGTGGAAGCCAAGACGGTTCTTCTTGGGAGAATGCCCTGCCTGATCTTCATACGGCATTGAGTTTACCACAAGCTGAATCCGGTAATGCCGAACTCTGGATAGCACAAGGTTCCTATTATCCAGAAAGTGCCGATGGCCGAAATGCCACCTTTCAACTACCAGCAGGTATCTCGATTTATGGTGGCTTTGATGGCTCCGAATCTGATATTGCCGAAAGAGATATATCTGCACATCCTACAATTTTAAGCGGAGACATCGGTGCGCCAGGAGATGTTAATGATAATGTATACATTTTGTTGCAAGGAGATGTTGGAAATTTTATCCTAGATGGTCTGACGATCCAGAATGCCAATGGTTTAGGAAAGGAAACGGATGGCAATTATGAGGAAAGTTTTAACGGGGCGGCACTTAACATTGGGGGCAATATCCAAAATTCCGATCCGGATACCTTTACCTCACTTTTTATTACGAATTGTATCTTTCAAAATAATCATGCCTTCTCTGGTGGTGCGATCTTTTTTGCCGGAGATGAAATTTATATTCAAAATACCAGATTTGAAAAGAACAGTGCGGTCATGCGCGGGGGGGCTGTCTACACAAATTGGGCGACCGAAGAAGCAGTGGTGAATTGTGTCTTTTATGAAAATGAAGCCCGAACGGGTGCAGCTTACTCGACACAAGCCCTATTTGCTACTTTTAATCATTGCACTTTTTTTAGGAATTATGCCGCAACATTTGGAGCTGCATTAGATGCTTCTGTTTTTTCAAGTGGCATGGTCGGTAATTCTATCCTGTGGGGTGGGGCAGCAGGGCAAATTAACGCTACAGCTTTTCAAGTAGATCATTGCGTGCTTGCATCTCATCCGGAGAATAGTTTCACGGATGCGGACAATATTTTATATGATAATCCGAAAATTTATAAAGATGAAAATGGATTGTTACAATTGCTGTCTTGTTCTCCGGTCATCAATGCGGCAAGGGAATCTGTAGGTTTGCCAGAAATGGATATATATAGTAACAATAGAATTTTAGATGGGCGAGCAGATATTGGTGCTGTAGAAACAAGTGGAGAGTTTTTAACCAATGTTGCTTCTCCTGTATATGTCAATATGAATCAAAATAATGGAGATAACGATGGTTCCTCTTGGCAAAATGCATTTCACAATTTACAAGATGCTTTTGATAAATTAGCTTGTAATGCAGGAACCGAAATCTGGTTAGCAGAAGGGGTTTATCATCCTGGCGATGGAACGAGTAAGCAGCAAAGTTTTGAGGTGCCAGCATTTTGTGATTTGTATGGCGGATTCGCTGGCAATGAAACAAGTTTGGAGCAGAGAAATCCGACTACACATCAAACTATAATTTCGGGGAATATTGGAGCTGAAGACAGTCGGGCAGATAATAATATCCACTTGTTGAATTTGCAAAATATTACGGATTTTAAATGTTATGATATTCACTTTTCTGGAGGCAATGCCAATACTGGAGTTAGTAATAGTCACGGACAATTTGGCGCTGCGGTTTATTGGTTGAATAATGCTGACGATAATTCCAATGTGCTGTTTTCCGATTGCAAATTTTATGAAAATAACGCTGCTTTCAAAGGAGGAGCCGTTTACACTGATGCTTCGGGATTTCGATTTTCCCGTTGTAGTTTTTACCACAATTTCGCTTCTCGTGGTGGGGCAATTTATTTAAATGAAGGCAAAGATTATTTTTTTGACAATAGTATTTTTTATGGTAATAATGCGGATTATGACGGTGCCGCTTTTTATGGATATTTAGCAGAAGGAGAAATTATCAATTGTACTTTTTATAAAAATATTGCCGGAATTTCCGGAGCAGGTTCCTATGCTTCCACGATTTATGAACCCCATAAAATACATAATTCCATCGTTTGGAATGGTTCCGGACCTGGAATTTACAAAAGTCAAGAACCTGATTTCGCTGGGGTAAACTGTATGATCCAAGGTAGGGAAAGTGACGTAAGTGGAACACCTGTTTTTTACGATCCGGAAAATGGTGATCTCCGCCTTCGGGCTTGTTCTCCGGGGATTGATGCGGCAGAGGCTGAGGGAGATTTTACCAAAGATTTTAATGGGGATATTCGATTGTATGGGGATGAAATTGATGTTGGAGCATTGGAATGGCAAGGGACGCAAGAGGAGAATCCTGTTGGGCCAATTCTATTTGTCAATGCAGAAAATACGGCCGGTGTGCAAGATGGGAATTCATGGGAAACTGCTTTTTCAAATTTAAATGTAGCCTTGAATAAAACGGCTTGCGCTGATATAACTGAAATTTGGGTGTCTAAAGGCATTTATAAAATTGATGCTGATCACAATCGCAACAAAAGTTTTACATTATCCTCAAATACAAAATTATATGGTGGTTTTGCCGGAGATGAAACCGCTATTGCGGAAAGGAATCTGACTTTAAATCAAACCATTCTTTCTGGTGAAATGGGAACTGGCGGCAAGCTTGAAGATAATGCTTATCATATTTTGATGGTATTGAATGCTGGGACAGATAACATTATCGACGGCTTTGTTTTTGAAAATGCTTGTGCCAATGGTATGGGGATAAACGGGGCAGGTGCTGCTATTTATAACACTGCTGATGCAGGGAATGGTGCTTCTACCTTACAGATTAGGAATTGTATTTTTAGGAATAATTTTGCCAGATTTGCTGCTGGAATTTACAACAAAAGTCTCGCTGCTGCTGGATCTTCTGGGCAAGCCAATCTGGATTTGGAAAATGTTGTTTTTTATAAAAATATTGCGGAAACGAATGCCGGAATTCGGAGTTATACGGCTTCTTCAGGGCAGGCAAATCTTACTTTAAACCATTGTACTTTTTATCAAAATAGTGCAGGGGAAGCTTCTGTTCTTGGTGTTTCCGGAACGGGGAATCAACTCGATATAAATAATTCTATCCTTTGGGGAGGAACCAGTAGTTTGTTGAAGAATGAAGGTGGAAATGTTACGGTTAGCCATTGTGTTTTACAAGAAAAAATAGAGGGGGAAAATAATATTTATGCACATCCAAAATTAGTCAGTACCCAGAATGGAAATCTTCGTCCTACACAATGTTCCCCTGCTATAGATGCAGCAAATGAACTGCAAAGTTTAACCATTGATCTGGATGGGAACAGTCGCCTGATCGGTGCTGCTCCTGATATCGGTGCTTATGAATATCAAGGAGAACCTTATCCCCAAAATGAAAATAGCATCATCTATGTTAATGTAAATTCTAACAATATAAGCGCAGATGGGAGTAGTTGGGAGAATGCTTTGCCCGACATCCAGTCGGCATTGGATAAAAGTCTTTGTAATGATGATGTAGAGCTGTGGATTGCGGCAGGAATTTATACGCCTTCTTTGACGGGTAATCCAGAGGAGTACCTGGAGTGGAGTAACCATGTTAGCTTCTATGGAGGCTTTGCGGGTAATGAGAATAGTTTAGACGAAAGGGATTTGGAAAATAATAAAACGATTATCAGTGGTGATTTGGGAAATAACAAAAAAAGCTTTCTCTTGATGATGGCAATGGAAGTAGATGGCGACAAAAAAATGAACGGGATTCATTTTAGGGATGCTTGGGCTGACCCCCGTTATGCTAGAGGCCTAGGCGGTGCCATGGTGGTCAATAGTTTTGGAAATGAAATGGCTTCCAGTACTTTTAGAATTGAGCATTGTGTTTTTGAAAATAATAGTGCAGGGGAAGGTGGAGCCGTTTTTCATAATGCAGTCTTACACAAAATTGATTTGGTTT
>JAHDGC010000718.1 GCA_020627865.1 Saprospiraceae bacterium
GTATAATTATTATAAAGTAGTCCTATTACTCTTTTTTATAGCCAGCTTCAGTGCTTGCGAGGACTTTTTCGATCAGGTGGTAGAGGTTGAAATTCCTGAGCATAGCTCTATCGTAGCCCCCACATTTCATTTTAATCCATCTGATAGTAGGCATATCGTTTATGTCGGCAAAACATTAGGTATTCTTGATTCCGCTGAAAATCAGAATCTCACAGATGCGACCGTTTCTCTTTGGAAAGATGATGTTAGATTTATGGAGTTCGAGCATCATACTGATGGCAGATACATTTCCACTGACGAGGTAATGCTAGGGGTTGAGGATACTTATATTTTGAAGGTGAATACGCCTGACTTTGAAGAAGTTACGGCAGTTCAAATACCTCCGCTAAGGGTTGAATTATTAGAAGCTACTTATGAGAAAGAGGGGACAATTGATCTTGAGGGAGAAAGAGCTAATCTTGTTACGGTCAAAATGGAAGACCCGGAAGGTGTTGAAAATTTTTATAGTATAGAGCTTGAGCTTTCTATTAGAAACAAATATTTCTTTGAGAACTCAGATACTACGATTGTTACTCCAGATACCATGATTGTCAATACGGATACTACAATTATTACAGCAGGGACTACCTTTATTTCTAAAATAGACTATGCCTATATCAGTCCGGATACTAATGACCCTATCGGTGAGCATTTTTACAATAACTTGGCTTTTGTAGACGATACTTTTGATGGGAAAAGTTATGAGATGGCTGTTTATTTTTATGATTGGGTATTAGATGAAGGAGCCTTAGAAAAAATTGTAGTTCGCCTTAATTCTTGGTCGAGAGATAAATATTTATTTGAAAAATCCTATAGTGCTTATCGCAATAGCCAAGACAATCCTTTCGCAGAACCTGCCGTCGTGCACAGCAATTGTTCCAGTGAAGCAGGAATTTTTACCATTTCAAAGGTATCAGAATACGAAATTATCTTTTAAAACCAATTTTTGTAGAACCGTGATGCATCGCGGTTCTACAAAAATATTAAGTTACCCCAACAAGCCCTTCTGCAAGAGCAAATTCGTCTTCATAATCGCAGCCATGGATAAGGCATCCGTAATTTCATCCCGAAAAACCATGTCCAAAGCTTCTTGAAAAGGAATTTTCCGAACGAGCAACTGTTCCGTTGATTCTGGCTCGGATTCACCGAAAGTAAGCCCTCGTGCCACATAAGCAACACCATACTCATCGGTTACAGAATTAGAAGTATGCAATTCCAGTATCTTCGTCCAATGATTGGCAATGATTCCTGTTTCTTCCTTTAATTCTCGCTTGGCAGATTCCAATGCTGGGGTGCCCAATGCACCTCCACCTTCCGGAATTTCCCAGCTATACTGGTTCAGGGTGTATCGAAATTGGCCGACAATCCAGGTATTCATATCGTTATCTAACGGAACAATACCTATCGCGATATTTTTAAAATGAACGACACCGTAGATGCCATCTTGCCCGGAGGGGTCAACAACCTCCCTATGGGTAACTTGAATCCAAGGGTTGTCATATATTTCACGATTGGTATTTGTCTTCCAAGGGTTTTGGAATTTTGCTTGATTAAGCATGTTGGTAGAGTTAAAGTAGTTAATGATTGGTTGGGTGCTTTGGTATTATGATTACCAAGACAAAGATATTGCCATAAATAATACTACAAATATAACACATCAATTGCATTAGAGGCCTGTTTTGCTAATATTTATTTAAATATAGTTTCTTTGGCGTACAATTTTTCCTGAGAGATTGCTAGAATTGAAATTTATTGGAACTTGTTTGTCTCACATTTAATAAATTCTTACTATTGTTGTATTTTTAGCACTGATTTGTATAATAATCAGGTATATTTATCGAATCTCTTTTATTTTGATGATAATCCTGTTTATTATCCCTGTTCACTAGAGCATATGCTCTCATAAAAGTTGCCTATAATGTTTAAACAACTTAAGTCTTTATTTATAGAAGAAGATAAAAATGCGAAGGAGAAAGCCGTCAAAGAGGAGGTAAAAGAATCAGAAGCCGCTGAAGATCAGGATATTGTGCCCGAATCCTCAACAACTCCGGTGGAACAGCCAGCTGCTACCACAGCTCCAACACCGACCCAGGGGAAAGTAAGCTCCAAATTTATGGACGTTTTACTTGGTGCCATGGAGAAAAACAATATAGAGGGATATGATTATTTAGAATTCAAGAAATCACTCAAAAATCTTGCTCAGGTGGGGAATATGGATGAGGGGACTCGATTTCAATCTGCTTTTGCTGTCGCACAGCCACTCGGTGTAAGTAAAGCCAAACTGCTGGAAACAGCTAATTTTTACCTTAAAATACTCCAGGATGAGGAAGCCAGATTCGAGACAGCGCTTAAAAACCAACGGAGTAAACAAATTGGTAGTCGAGAAGAGCATATCCAGAAATTGGGGCAATCTATCGAGCAGAAACAAAAACAGATAGAACAATTACAGAAAGAAATAGCAATAAACCAAAAGGAAATGGATAAGATAAAATCCGAAATTTCCAGTTCCGTCACAAAAGTAGAAAGCACCAAAAGCAATTTTGTGGCATCCTACAATTTTATTGTTTCCCAAATTAAAGGGGATATTGAAAATATTAATCGATATTTGTCGTAGATTCAAATTTTTATTTTTATGGATGATAATTATAAACCAAAATCATTTTGGAGCCGCCCGGAAGGTGTGACTGGCGGACTATTTCTCGGAGGACTCATCTTGGGTGGAGGATACTTAATTGCTAGTAATATTAATTTTCTGATAGGCTTGACCTCTAATGTTATCGCCTTGTCGGGCATGTTGTTGGTTTTGGGTGCCATCATATATATGGTACTTGATCCGAAGATGCGGAATCTAGTCTGGTACATGTATAAAAGTGTCATGCGCTGGGTCACGGGCCTGTTTGTGCAGATTGACCCGATTGGTATTTTGAAATCTTACGTTTCTGATTTGCAAACCAATCTCCGTAAGATGAACAAGCAGGTCAGCCAATTGCGTGGACAAATGCATAAACTTCAGGAATTAATCCACAATAATAAAAAAGAAATTTCAGATAACCTTGATCTGGCGTCCAAGGCCAAAGCAACCAATAAAAAATCCATGATGATCCTTAAATCCCGTAAGGCGGGAAGGCTTAAGGAGTCGAACATGCGCTTGGAGGATCTATACAAAAAAATGGAAGTCCTTTATCGGGTATTGACCAAAATGTATGAGAATTCCGAAATCATGATGGAGGACATTAAGGATCAGGTGATGGTAAAAGAGCAAGAACGCAAGGCCATCATGGCCAGTCATAATGCCATGTCTTCGGCGATGAATATTATCAAAGGTAATAAGGATAAAAAAATGATGTTTGATATGGCATTGGAGGCGGTTGCGGATGATGTAAGCCAGAAGGTCGGTGAGATGGAACGCTTCATGGATATGTCTTCAAACTTCATGAATTCTATTGATTTGCAAAATGGTGTCTTTGAGGAAGAGGGTATGAAAATGTTGGAAAAGTGGGAGAAAGAAGGCGAATCACTATTACTCGGAGAGGAGAAAGATGAACTCATTTTGCAGGCCAACGCACAAGATGAAATGTTGGATTTAAACGAACCTGTTAAAAAAGCTGTCCGTGCCGAAAATCACAGAAACCAATACGATAGCTTCTTTGAATAATAATCTCCTAAAAAATCTAATATCTAAGAGCAACGCGACCTGCCTGCGTGTCCGCAAGGACAGGCAGGTCTAAAATCTAATATCTAACGTCTAATAATCTAACATCTAAGAAATGGCAAAACGACTCACATCATTCTCTAAATTCTTGATTACTTTGTTAATCGTCGGCGGAATCTTCCTCGGTGGTCGATACCTCCTTCAGAATACTGAAGTGGGGCAAGATCTTCAGGATAGAACCGCAATAGAGCAAGAAAATACCAACAATACAACTACAAATTCTAACAATACAAATTCAAACCCTTCAACGACAACAGCTAAAGTCCCTGCGGGAAAAGCATTGCCGGATGATGGAGATGTTTTAAAAGTGCAGGTTTTTACTTGGGGAGGATATGCGCCCGGGTTTTATTTTAACAATGGCTTTGAGCCAAACGAACGTTCCCGCTTTTATAAAGAA
>JAHDGC010000719.1:0-2953 GCA_020627865.1 Saprospiraceae bacterium
ACCCCAATAATAAAAATTGCTTGTAAAGGTGAATTTGACAGTAAATATCTAGAAGTAGGGTGTTCAATGTACTAAGTATCTCACGCTACGTTTTTTAGCTCCTTGTTCATTCTCTGCAAAATACTGAATCTGTTATTACAAGTGTATTTTTGATGCCATTGTTCGATGTCAGATTGTGTGGTATTGGTCATTGCATCCATCACAAACTCAAGAGTGATTTTCTGACCATATAATGGAATGGCAAGGACATCTGCGCTAATGACCTTCATTCCACCCTTGTTTTTATATTTGCCAAAAATGCTTTCGATAATATCCGAAGAGCATAACAGTCTTCCATGTTCCGAGACCATTTCCGAATGGGTTGAGAAATACTTCCTCACATATGTTATGAGCGATTGCGCATCAGTAGTCAACCTGTTGTACCGTGCATATTCCCCGATACGTTTTTCCCATAATTCGATGCTCTGCCTGCTGATGCCTGCGGATTTGAGCAGTCGTGAAGTAATCGAAATAAGATTCCTGACCTGTTCCAACCGCTCCATCAGTACCGTAGCCTGACAAAGGAAATCCAGTTTTGCCCGTGCTTCCTCCGGAAGTCCGTCCCAGTGGTCCATAATCCTACGGTACCAGTCCGTCAATAGGAATACACGCAAGAAACGGTCTTTGTCCCGGAGGGTCGGAGGTAGCAGATATGCCATTTCCGTAAGGTATAGCCTTTGCCTCAGTTTTCCGACCACCGCACAGAACTCCGACAGTTCCGAATCCTTTGAAAACAGCTTTTTGGCTACATTCATCAGTATGTGACCGCAATCCCTCACTCCCCGTATCCCCAACTTCCCCAGGGCGGATAGCAGTGCCGTTCCACCATCACTGATTACATAGTCCAAGCACAGTTCCGAATGATGGTCCGTCCGACGTCCGACGAACTCTGAAACATCATCGCCGTTCCAACTCGTCTGCACCTCGATGCCCAGAACCTCCACATCCCGCATTCCCAAGGGAACACAAATATCCCTGTCCGCCTCCTGTTTCATGCCAAGCAGCAAAAGCAGTTTCTCCCCTCCGATCTCTATGCTCTCATCCACCACTCCGACATAATCCCCCGTTTTTTTGGAGCCTTCCAAACAATGGAATCCGCAACGGAGTACCCAGTTACGGATTGTCACATGGCTGGGTTCGGCATAGTCCCAATCCATCAGCATGGAAAAGAAACCGACCGTCTTTGCAGCACAACGCAATGAACCGTTCGCAACAACGACTATGAAAACCGCCAAAGCAACTATCTGACCCGGGTAACTATGCCGGGGGATTTTCCGAGGAGACAGGCGGAACTCATATTCCGATAATTTCGATTTCAATTCCGATACCTGCTGTTCCAACCGACATATGCGGGAGCGGATATTTTTCTTTTCCCTCGTTTGGGAAAAAGATTTCAGTTTCCAATTTTTCAACCTATCTTTGAGTCGTGCCTGCATTGATGTATTTTGTTTGTAGTAATTCAAAATTACAACATTTGCAGGTACTTCTTTTTATAAAGAACGTCTTGCTAATTTAACAGCAGATTTAACAGCCTATGATTAGACTATATTGTAAATTAAAGCAAGATTAAATAGAAAATGAGTATTCACATGAGTTTGATTTTTTGTAAAGAGCAACTATCCATTAAAATAGCACATGAAAAGTAAAAAGCATACAACAATCGCTATATGTTCATAGCCCTTCCACAGCAGAGCGGGTTCTTGGCGGACGATTCTTTGGGCTTGGGTCGCCATTTTGTTCTAGTCGACGATCCTTTGACCACATCGGAAAGCCATTTACAAAATGGCTTTGTACAGATCTTTCAAAATTTTTCTTTATCTTGGGCTACGCCTTATAGCGTAGTCGTTAAATCTGCAAGCCTCGCTTCGCTCACCCTGCAGATTTAACGTTGTGGCCAGATGCTGTCATCGGCATCAGGAAGACATCGGGAAAATGTGGTTCCACGTCCACTTGCCCTTTGTTTTACCGACCTTCCATCGGGCTTTGGCTGAAGAAGGTTATCCAGTTTTCTGTACTCCGAATGTCTCGCTACGCTCGGAAACAGCAGATAACAAAAGGCAAGTGGCTATTGTCAGACAACAAATGCCCCTTGCCAACAAACTAGTTTGTTGAGGGGCAGGTTGTTGTCTGACGACAGCACCTGCCCACAACGTTAGATAGATTTTTTCTCCAAGAAGTGAATTTATAGGCTACAACGGTTTGGCTATGCGCCGTGCGAGGAACGAGCATGGACGTATAGCCTGTGTTGGGCGAATCTTAATTAAACAACTGGTTCACCCACGTAATCAGATTTTCAGTTTTACCTTCGTCTAAATCTAAATACCTTTTAGTTATACTCAATCCTAAAGGAGTACCTGGAGACTCTTGCAGTGCAAGCCACATATGAATTTCGGCCTTGGATTTGTGAATATTGGAATACCTATTTAATTCTTTTGACTCAATATCTTCTGTAAATCTTCTAACCTCTGGTATAAGATCATCTTCATCGGGTATTAAAAATTTCATATAATCTTCAAGCATCCCATTTGTATCGTTATTCGGCATAATCCATACACCCAACTTCTGCACCCCATTACCAATAACTAATCCATCATTTGGAATATCATTAGGAAGATTATCAAATTGGGTATTAACTCTATCCTTTACAGCTTGCCACCTAGCTCCAATATCAGTATCAGCATCTAGGATAATACCAATTGTATCAATTCCACTTTGCTTAAATCGAACTGGGATCTGTTGAAAAAGATTTGTCACTCCTTTACAGTCTATAACTGAAAAGCTCTCATTTACTTTATATTTTTCGAATAATGCAAACATTACATGTTTATCATCGATTCCCTCAACAAGTAGTATTTGATTTTTTATTTTAGACATCTTCTATCTGATTTCAATATCTTCATCTGTAGCAATCTTC
>JAHDGC010000719.1:2963-4140 GCA_020627865.1 Saprospiraceae bacterium
CAGTTCTTCCCTGCTGAAGTCAATACTTACTATTCCTTGTTCTTGCCTTTCTAACCTGTATACTTTTCCATCTGTGAGAATATTTTCATCGTTCAGAATATTTTCAAATCCTTCCACACAGTCCTTACTGTGAGTCGTAGCAAAAACTTGGATATTCAAATCCCTTGATAATTCAAAAATAATTCTCCATAATTGATCTTGGACAGAATGATGTAAACCATTCTCAAACTCATCAATAAGCAAGAGACCGTTATCACTATTTACTGCAGCTAAAATAATAGCTAAAACCCTATTAATTCCATCTCCCATACTTTGTATTGAGACAATTTGAGGCACATTTTTAAGCTTAACTACTGCACTCCTGCTACGAGAAGATTCCCCAACAAATGCTATTCTTTCAATATCTGGTTCAATTATTTGTAAAGCTCTAATGACGTACATCTCTTTCTCTGTCAGAGTAATCTTATCCCACAAAGAACCAACCAAACTACTATCATCAATATTTGATTTGATTGATTGTAAATTCCTGAATGGTCGATCAGAACTTCTCCGACTATTATATGTATAAAACCTATCTCTATCTAAAGTAATTAAGTCTAGTTCATCTCCATATCTTATTCTAAAACCATACTTTAAATCAGCGTCTTCGGGTATATCTTTAGTGTTTTTTTCTATTACTACCGTTTTCCGTCGAGAAAACTCAGAATCTTCATCCTCAATCATTATCGAATAAAACTGAACAATATCTAATACTACGGCTTCATCATGAAGATTGGTAGCTCCAAATAAATCGGTTTTTAGTTCAGAAATTATAATATCTATGGGCTTGCCATCCAAAGAATATTTTCTATTTGTAAATAATGAACTCAAAATTGAAATGTTATTAGCTTCATTATCCTGTAATTCACGGCTTTTGACTGGATTAACTTCTCCTCTTTGCCTAAGTATCTCTACAATTTGTTTGAAATCTCCATAGCTGTGGTATATCGACAGAGCTTCTAACAAAGATGACTTTCCGGTATTATTCTTTCCTGTTATGAGATTAATACGACCAACTCCTTCAAGATCAAGGCTATTTATACTTTTATAATTTCTTATTGAGACAGATTTCATCTAATAGCTTTTTTCAAAGATAACGGATTCTTTTGATCCTTTTCGTATTTTTTGTTTTGCAATT
>JAHDGC010000720.1:0-2020 GCA_020627865.1 Saprospiraceae bacterium
ATTGCCCTTTCATTGTAAACCATCGTTGTCGTTGTCCGATAGATAACCGATTCAAAAACAGTACAATGATTATTCTGGAATGCAATTTTCATCTCTCCACTATTTTCGGTTACATAATGTTATGCAATTAAGACCTCAGACAGTTTTTCCTTTGCTCCTTCATAGCCCACGTTGAACAATGCATCCGCAGGCCGAATGCTGACCATGCCGTAATTCACCAAATTTTCGGGGGCAATATAAACATCGCATAAGGGGATATTTGGCTTTGTATTGCTGTGTACAGACAAGTTAAAAGTACGCATAGCAGCACCACCGATGTATTTAACTTTTTTATCTGGCAAAGGCACAATCGGGATTAAATCTACACCAATGATAAAGTCTACTTTTCCGATAAGGGGTTTTACCGGAAGGTTATCCATGATGCCACCATCCGCATAATAATTGCCATTTATTTTGACGGAACGAAAAGCTATAGGAACAGAGCAAGCCGCCGAGACGACATCCAACAAAGATCCGCTATCCAGATATTCTACATCTCCGGTATTGAAATTGGTCACGGAGATAATCAATTTTTTTTGTAAGGCCGCAAAGTCGTCCGTTTCAATAGCATCTAACAAAATTTTACGAAGATAAGTCAGGTCTGTAAGGCCACGAAACGGATTTCTGAAACGGAGTGCGCGCCAAAGTCGGGCTTTTTTCACCACCTCCAGCATTTCCAAAGGCTTCATCCCTGCGGCATACATGGCCCCAATTATGGAGCCAGCACTCGTACCGGAAACGACTTCTGGATGAATATTATGCTCTTCCAGATATTGCAAAACGCCAATATGAGCGATGCCCCGTGCGCCCCCACCGGAGAGGCAAATTCCTATTCTTTTATTTGTATCCATATTTTGAAGAATCATTTGTAGTGTAATGTAACAACTTTTAATAGATTTCCCAAAAAAAATAAAGGCGCGGTCAATTTTACCATTTTTTGCTACTTTATATCCTAAGTAACGATCAAATAATAACATTGATAAAATTCAAACAATTCCTTAAAAAAGTATTAGAAATGTTATGGAAAAGACAATCAAGTACTGAATTCAGAAGATAGTTTCCATATCCGCAATAAAAACCACTATATTAAAGCACGACAAATTATTTTGAGTTGAGACTAAAGCCAAGTGATTAGTCAACGATCAATTTAATTTTCAAAACCCAAAGCTCCTTAGTAATGATCTTACAATTCAAGGAGCTTTATAAAAACTAACTTATGCGAATCTTTCCAATGTTATTGTTTATTTGTTTCTTCATCGGACAAAACACGGCTTACGCCCAAGAGGAATCTAACAATAAAGTCACTTTTGCTGGCCTGCACTTTGGATTCGTCCAGCCGCTTATAAGTTTTAATGATGGCAACACCAATACTATTGCTGATGAGGGTTTTTATGCCATCGGATTCCCTATGGGTATAACTTTCAAAGCATCAGAAAAATTACTGATAGATTTTGAATTTGTACCCTTTATTAATCCCCCGGGAGATTCTGACGCCATGAATACCCATCTACTATTCCACCCAGGCGTTCTTGTACCGCTAGGAAGTGGATTTACTTTTGGGGCAAGAGCAGCATTCGAACTGGGACAAGGACAATGGGGCTTTACACCGTTACTCAATAAAGCATTCCAACTGGATAACGGCAAAGCAGTGTTTGTAGAACTTGTCCTACCCGGCAGGTTCGGGCCAGTAAAAGGTTCGGGATACACCCAAGTTATTGCACTGCATTTTGGAGTAGGACTTTAATAAAAATTGCGGTGAGTAAATAAACTCACCGCAACTCTTTTCTATATTTTTCAAAAAACAACCCTCATAATGAAACGTCATAAGCATTACGACGCTACATTTAAAGATTACATTTTTTGTATTAATGCTGTACAACCAACTGTTTCGTAACATTATGTTTACCCACAACAAAATTCAGGTGATAAATGCCAGCAACCCAGTTTTCAGTATCCAGTTTTATTACATTAGCAGGTGTGT
>JAHDGC010000720.1:2030-4123 GCA_020627865.1 Saprospiraceae bacterium
ACAACTTGCCCTAGTGCATTAGTAACCCTTACGGCATCAACTTGTTCCTCCATTTCCAAATAAAGTAGATCATTTGCTGGATTCGGATAAACCTTGAATTGTGTAGCCAATACATCTGTAACATCGTTCACCATTTCTATATCATCAGGTGTACATGGGAACAATTGGTAGCCAGAATCATAAGGAGCGGAGGAGTCGAATTGTCCTCCCATACCAGTGATATTCAAAACACCTTCCGGAGCTGGCATACTAGACATTTCCGTCGCATCATCAATCCGAACCCGATAGGTATTACCCATATCATCCGTACAATCCACGTTGAAGCTGAAGCCATCTCCTGCCCATTGGGTAGGATCATCGAGGGTAACATTTTGGATAGTAACCAACTCCGATTCTGTTGTTTCATCCAGTGCCGTTACGATAGTTGGCAGAAGCAAGGTTCCCACCCCAGAAACCCAGAGAGAATCTGAAGCATTTTGATCAGGTTGAATCTGCGACAAACCGTTATACTGGGTTATCGCACCACGAATGGTAACTTCGTCCCCCTCGTTCACTACATAGCCATAGTTTACGGTACTAAATACAGAAATACCATCAGCTCCATCATGCAATGTAAACTGAATGTTATCATTAGCTTGGAAATCAATACAGTAAACCGTACCCGTAAGCTCAACATTCATACCCAAGGAACTATTCACACCATCAGCATCAAGGCCAGTAACCTCCGCAATACTCTTCATTTCATAAACTGTCGGGCACTCAATATTGATGGTTACGGTAGCCGTATCACAATCATTGATGTTCTGGTTACAAATTTCGTACATGAAAGAATCTACACCGCAGAAGCCATCATTAGGATAGTAGAACAACTCAAAAGTAACTGGGTCTTGTGCCCAAATACCATTTTCAGGATTGGTAATGATAAATATGGTAATGTTGGAAAGATCAGGAACGACATCATTTGAAAAAATATCCAATAAGACGCTATCCTGCCCTACCGCACCGAAAACTTCATCATCACCCAGTTCGATAAATTCAGGCGCACATACGATGTCAATAAAGACAGCAGCCTGATCGCAGGAACCGTTCAGGTCACATACTTCATAAACAATGGTATCCAAGCCACAAAAACCTGGGTTAGGGTTATATAGCATAAAATTGTTCATAGTATCGTAAGCAGCAGAACCATTACTGGGTTCTGTGATAATAGTTACGCTAGCAACACCCGTAGGAATAACGTCATTTTCAACAACATTAATCCCCAGATCTAAAGTACCTTCATCAGCAGTAACGCTATCGTCATTCGCTACCGTTTCTGTTGGAGGTGTTGCAACATAGGCACAAACCGGCATCGGGTTAGCAGAACCATCATTGGTCGCCACACCATCATGCAAGTCAACACCACCAAAAGTCCAGTTATCCAACACGAAGGTGCTGCCATCTGGTCCTGTAGAAGAAACCCGGTATGCCCAACTATCAAGATACTCCCAAGGTGTTCCGTTACCATCAACATTAATATCACCAAAAACGTCAATGACAACATCCCCTTCAAAGAGTTCAACAGCATCGTCCCCATTGATGCCCATAGCATCGGAGGCAAAATGTGGGAAAAAACCGAACCAATCATTAAAAGCAGTAGAGTCGCTGGCCACATAGATACAATCGCCAGCCACAGCAGAACCGGAAAAACTAAATTCAACGCCATCCGTACCGCCACCGTTATTCGCTGAACCGATACCGTAAATACCCAAATCTGGAATATCTGCAATCGCGTATAGTTCGACTCCTTTAGGAAGCCCACCAGCAAGCCCGCCATCAAAAACACCAGTAATAAGCAAATCCTGCGCCATCAAAAAGGGCGTTAAAAGGGTCAGGAAAAACCCTGTGAGCAATAAATGTCTTAGTCTTTTCATTTGTGTAATTTTAATTAACAAAATCAGATAAAAAATATAAATCACGTTAGAAAATTCCGTCAAAAATAAGCTATTCGGGCTAATAAAGAAAGGGTTTTCTTATAAAACCCCAATTTTAATGGTGTCGGTACTACGTACCCTGCTTGCGTTGCACGCTGTATCAGGCAAGCTCTAAAATCA
>JAHDGC010000721.1:0-2678 GCA_020627865.1 Saprospiraceae bacterium
CCCTACACCTTACTCCTTAAAAAACGAAAACACAATCCTTCCGATATATCCCCCTAACACACTTTCTACAAGTGCCAGCCACAAGTTCATCTGGGCAAAACTAAAAACACCCTTCACCTTCATTTCGAGGAACAGAATCAACAGGATCGCATAAAGTGGAAACAGCCAATAAGAAAAAACAAGCAAAGGACCAGACAAATAACGGGGCGATACGTCTCCATTATGATGTTGCTGAAGGTAGTCGGCCAGCATAACCGAAATGTAGGCCGCAAAAGCCGGAGCCAATAGCGCGGCAGTTCCCTGAAACTGATCGTTATTAAACCCTCCCGTACTCCAATGATAGGCCAACCGAGCAAGCACTATAATTTTGGTAAACAACAAGGCATAAAAAAGCCGCTTCTTGAAAGTTGCCTCATCCAGTAATTTTACTTTTTTGCCAGAAGGTGCAGGATTATCAGGCAAGCGTTCCAGCCATGCCGTAAGATCATGAACAATACGGGCGTGATGGCGGGAGTATTCATCATAAGAAATTGTACCTCCGTGCCATTGCTGATGATGCGCTGTTATCCTGCTACCCAGTTTTGTAAATTCATTCATGATCTCTACAAGGCCACAATGTCTAGCATATTCCAGACCTGCATTGTTGGCCTGCTCTAGTTTCCCATTTATGATTAAATCACGGATGTTTGCTTTGGTTTTTAGCATAATGAAAAATCATTGTTATAAAAACACTTTTAATTCTTTTCCAAATATCTACGCAAATCGTCTTGGAACCTTATCACATAAGGAATTAAGAAATCATCTTCAAAATCAGGTTCCATATCCATATAACCACTTCGGCGAGGCTTATAAACCCCGGAGCCGAATTTTCCAGTCAGAGAACCCGTCAATAAGTAGCCATCCGGTTTGGGAATAAAGTGAAACTCGAACTCCAAACGTTCCCTGCGCATATCATTACAAGGCCCCACCACATTGTTACAAACTCACACCACAGCGACCTGCTCTCATCAGTCAACACTTCCTGACACAGATCAGAAACCGTAAACTTCAGGTAGTCGCTTGTCTTCTTTTCTTTTTCAACCCTAGGGTTACGATCCTCACAAGGATCTTTTTCATAACGCTCCCTAGCGTAGGATAATATTTTGTCAAAAACTTCATTTCCCCGCTCACTATCCTTGCTTACCGTTATGGTCTTACTATTGGTCACTTTCTTCACCTCCGATAAGGTCACCCGAATACTCAAGGTTTGGGCTTTGCAATTATTCACCCTGCTTTCCTCCGCCACACGCCCGTCTTCCTCCCAAGCCCAAACATAAAAACAGGGGTTATACCCCAACCCGTCAGCTCTTGGAAAATAGACCTGTATATTCCCCTGCTCCGGCGGAATCTCCATCATCCGCACAAAAGTGTTGAACAAAGTTGCCCCCAAAGTTTTACCAGGGTTTTGTTCTCCAAAATCATATTCCAGTCCCTTCCAGATTGCCGCTGCCGTATCTGGATCAGTAGTCTGGAGGCTCAAGAACAGCTCCAGTTCCATCCCATTTCTCTTGAGTTGATATTCGTCTACCTTGAGCACATCTCCCATCCCCTTGGCTTCAATCCAACGCTGATAAAGCTTCATTTTTTTATCAAAGAAAGGGCGGTCTTCACTCAGGTTCTCCTGTGCAAAAAGCAAATTTGTTGTTAGAACACCTCCTTTTTCAACATAATCTTTTGTTTTTCCGTTATACAAATATAGTAATCTCATGGGACATTGGATATACTAAACAGTTAATCCAACAATAGCCTGCTTGCTTGCCAGCATTGGTAAGTAGGTTTGTGGTCGGAAATGTTAAACGGCAGAAAAATATTCAGGCAATCTTATGTGGGTCAATGGTGTGCAAGCCTTCAACATTCTTAAAATCGTTGATATTCCGGGAGATTAATTCCATATTATTCACAAAAGCTGTTGCAGGGATGATCGCATCAGGAAGTTTGATTAAATTGAATTTATCGTATTGGTGCAGCGGCATCAATTCAAACAACCTTTTCTGATCAAATTGACTTTGGCAAGTAGGATTGACAGGCTCTAGATTGAATAAACATACTCATATTATGAGATAGTGGAATTTTATAACTATCTTCGCGAGTCGTGACCAATAATTCGAATATGAATAGAATTAAAGAGGTTTTGGAACAAAAAGGATTAACTCAAATTTGGTTAGCTGACAAATTGGGTAAGAGTTATAATATGGTGAATGCCTATGCCAAGAATAGAAGACAGCCCAGTATTGAAACCTTATTTAAGATTGCCGAAATACTAGAGGTTAAACCAAAAGATTTATTAAAGGAAAATTAATGACAAGCATAAATCAAAGAGCGGAGTTACAAGCCAAAATATGGAAAATAGCCAATGATGTACGTGGCTCTGTAGACGGATGGGATTTTAAACAGTTCGTATTAGGTACGCTTTTCTACCGTTTTATTAGTGAGCATTTCACCGATTATATTGAAGCCGGAGATGAAAGTATTAATTACGCGAGTTTATCGGATACTGTAATAACGGCTGCCATAAAAGATGATGCAATCAAAACAAAGGGCTACTTCATTTATCCTAGCCAGCTTTTTGTAAATATTGCAAAAACTGCGAACACAAACAACAATCTTAATACAGACTTAGCAGCCATTTTTTCAGCTAT
>JAHDGC010000721.1:2688-4113 GCA_020627865.1 Saprospiraceae bacterium
GCAAATGGTTATCCTTCCGAACCTGACATTAAAGGGTTGTTTGCTGATTTTGATACAACGAGTACACGACTCGGAAATACGGTTGAGCATAAGAACAGTCGATTAGCTGCTGTGATTAAGGGCGTTGAAGCATTGAATTTTGGCAATTTTGAAGATAGCGAAATTGATCTGTTTGGTGATGCTTATGAATTTCTTATTTCCAACTATGCGGCCAATGCTGGGAAGTCTGGTGGTGAGTTTTTCACCCCAACGCATGTCTCTAAATTGATTGCAAAATTAGCTATGCACGGACAGACAACTGTAAATAAGATTTACGACCCTGCGGTTGGCTCAGGTTCTCTTCTTTTGCAAGCTAAAGATCATTTTGATAGGCATATTATTCAGGAGGGATTTTTTGGTCAAGAGATCAATCATACGACCTACAACCTCGCCCGTATGAATATGTTCTTGCATAATGTCAATTACGATAAGTTCAATATCGTACTGGGTAATACGCTTACCGATCCCAAACATGGAGATGAAAAACCGTTTGATGCCATTGTGTCTAATCCACCTTATTCTGTAAAATGGATTGGGAATGATGATCCTACGCTAATTAATGATGACCGTTTTGCGCCGGCTGGTGTGCTCGCTCCCAAGTCGAAAGCAGATTTTGCTTTTGTGCTTCATGCCTTGAGTTATCTATCCAGTAAAGGCAGGGCGGCTATCGTTTGTTTTCCGGGCATCTTTTATCGTGGCGGTGCGGAACAGAAAATCAGGAAATATCTTGTTGAAAATAACTTTATCGAAACGGTTATCTCCCTAGCTCCAAATCTTTTCTATGGCACTTCAATTGCCGTTAATATTCTCGTGCTATCCAAACATAAAACCAACAATAAAACACAGTTTATTGATGCAAGTGGTGAAGATTTTTTCAAGAAAGTAACGAATAACAATGTGATGACCGATGCACATATTAAGCAGGTCATGGAAATGTTCGACAGTAAGGAAGAGGTAGCTCATGTGGCAACAATGATAGACAATAATACAATTGCGGAAAATGATTATAATCTATCTGTGAGTTCTTACGTAGAGCCTAAAGATACTAGGGAGAAAATTGATATTGATGTCTTGAATAAGGAAATCACAATAACCGTGAAAAAGATAGATCAACTGCGTGCTGATATTGATGAAATTGTAAAAGAGATTGAAGTATGAGTTTAATGGAAAAATTGTTGGAGGGAACTGAGGGGCTGCCTGCCAACTGGCAGGTGGATTGGAAAGCTTTGGGAGAGGTTATTACTCTCCAACGAGGAAGACGACTTGTAAAAAGACAATTGGAAGAAACTGGGAAATACGCTGTTTATCAAAATGCTATGACACCGCTTGGTTATTATCATGAAAGTAATACTAAAGCTAATACAGTTTTTGTAATTTGTGCAGGTG
>JAHDGC010000722.1 GCA_020627865.1 Saprospiraceae bacterium
AAGAAATAGAAGATGATTGTTTACCTTATCTTAAGAATGAATTCTATTGCGGTAAATCAAACAATGCTTATGTAAGGGTTATTTTTAATGGAACAGGCTATACCGAACGTGATTTTGAGATTTTAATGAATCCCAATAAAAATAGATATTTAAAGACAGATGATGAGTTGAAGGAAAGTGTAATCTCTGATGGCAATTACAAGGTCTTCACGTATAATAAAAAATTCAGCATTGAAGCAGAAATCGTCGATGGACTCATCACCTGTGCAGAAAGTGCTTATTGCGCAGATGGTTTAATTACTATCCATATTGATAAGTGGCGCTTTATGAAAAATAAAAGTGGAAAGAAAGCAAAACAAAAGAAAAAGAAACGCTAGAAATCTCTATATTATACTAAAACCGAGAGTAGAAACATAATCCTACTCTCGGTTCTAATTTTTTTTTTACTCAAAAACTTTTATTCTCGTATAGTGCTTGCTCATAGTGCTATTCTCTCTACAACCGATTCCTATTCACAATGGCCAACAACTCATCCCGATAGTTCTTCCCAATAGGAATGTGTTTTGTCTGATTTTTTTCTATAACTTCCACCATGTTTCCCTCAATGGCCTTAATCTTGTCTAATGCAACAATATACGAACGGTGAATTCTTTTGAAAAGATGTGGCGGTAATTTTGTTTCCAAACTCTTCATAGTTTGCAGCGTAATAACACGTCCGCTTTCCATCCTAATAATAACATAATCCTTTAGCCCCTCAATGTAGATCATTTCATCATAACTTACCTTGACCAATTTCTTATCTGCTTTTACAAAAATAAAGTCCTTCCCATCTGCTGCTGGCTCTACTACCGGATTGCTAGTTGGTTTTTGCAACTTAATTTGCTCAAAAGCTTTATTGACGGCCTTCATGAACCTTTCCAAGGAGATCGGTTTCAGCAAGTAATCAATGGCATTTAATTCAAAACCATCAAGGGCATAATCAGCATACGCCGTCGTGAAAATGACCAAGGGCGGTTTGGCCAGTGTTTTTAGAAAATCTATCCCCGTAAGCTGTGGCATTTGAATATCCAAAAACATGAGGTCAATATCATTGGCTTTTAAAGCCTCATTGGCCTCCATCGCATTGGAACATCTTTTTACCAAATTAATATCTGGAAGTTTATCAATATAAGTTTCCAAAACATCAAGGGCTAAAGGTTCATCGTCTACAATAATAGCATTTATCTTCATCATATGAAATGATTTTATTTGTATACAACTAATGTTGTCTCATTTAGAAATTTTTCTTTGTTGTACCACACGCATTTTATTTCGATAATTTTAATTTCAGTTCCACCTTATAAGAATCTGGTTGTTCCAGTGTTTTTAAATCATAATTTTTCGGGTACAGAATGTTTAACCGCTTCTTTATATTCACCAGTCCAATACCTCCACTGGCTTTATGTGTTTGCAATGGCAATACTTGCGGTTTACTATTTTCAATTTCAAATAAAATATCTTCCTCCTGAATCTCAAGTTCAATATAAACATAACTTTTATCAATTTGTCTGTTCAGACCGTGCTTGAAACTATTCTCCAAGAAAGGAATGAACATCAATGGGGCAATTTTTTGCTGGTTAAGATTACCCCGCACCTGAAACTTAATATCCACGTGGTCGCCATGTCTCAATCGCTCTAGGTCAAGGTAATTCTTGATATAGTTTACCTCTTTCTTCAAGGGCACTCGCTTCTCGTTGCACTCATATAACATATACCGCATCATCTCTGAAAGTTTAATCACAATTTCCGGAGCCTTATCCGATTTTTTCAAGGTCAAGGCATATAGACTATTCAATGTGTTGAACAAAAAATGAGGATTAATCTGTGATTTTAGAAAACGCAACTCCGATTGCATTGTCTGCGTCCTCAGCGTGGTCATATCCCGCTGATGGGATGCCCAATCTGAGGTGATTTTCACGATGGTCGAGGCACCGGCAAATACAAAGGTAGAGATGAAGTACCAAAATTGATCGGAAATGAGTTGGGCCTGTGTTTCCGGAAAGTAAAAATGTAATCCATAGAAGAAGAATACTTTTATAGGCGTAACAATCAAGGCCGCAAGCAGTAGCAATCCACTATAGAGTAGAAAATTCTTCCCGCTGAGGTAATTGGGAATCAGATACAAAAGGTTAAAGTAAACAACTGCCGCATAAAACAACAAATTGATAAGCTCAATAACAAAACTGAAAACGAAACCATGACTTTTATTATCCAAAATAAGCATAAGGATAAAAATCACCAGCCAGAAGAACAAATGCGAATAGAGTTGTTTTCTCTCTTTAATGCTGCTAAACAAGTCGATATTTCGTTTTAAAGCGGTCTGCAATGATTTCTTTTTTTTGCTGGAAAAAGGATTCGTGAAAATAGGACTCTTTAATTACAAAGTGAAAATTTAGGCAGAAAATTTTCACGTTGACTTTCAAGAACTCCATTAATGTAAAGAAAGGAATTCTCGTCTAAACGGGAAAACTATTTAGATAAACGTATTTCTTGCAGCGATGAAAGTGATTTTTTATGGCCAAATTCATTTTTTGAGAAATTTACCAGTAGAGCTTAGATGTAAAGATCAGAAGCCGAGAAAGCGCAAACTAATCACTAAACAACTAACAAACCAGTCACCAATATACTATTGCGGACTAGCCGTCAGCTTCACCTTCTTACTCTCTGTTTTACTTTTCAAGACCATATTATAATCTCCTGCTTCTAACATTAATACTACTTTGCTGTCGTTGTCCTTTTTCTCAATCACATCTACAGGAACAGCTGTATCTATATCCTCATCCTTATTATAAGCCATGATAATACATGGATAATCCATCTGGTATTTATCTAGATTTACCCGAACGGGAATTTTATCTCCCCACCATTTTAGCCAATCAGGCCGCTCCCTGACATATCTGGTATGTGGATGAAAAACTTGAATATCATATGGCTTACTATCCGCTGGCCCTTGCACGAAAATTTTTTTATACAAAGTAAACACACTCGGTTTTTGTACCTTCCGCTTCTTGTAAATGGCTGGTTGTTGGTTCGTACAATATTCCGACATGGTAGCCTGATCAATGGTCAGCGGATTTCTTTTAGAAAGTTGCCGAAACCAAACCCCCATAGGAATAATATCTCCACTCTTAGCTTCTCGAATAGCTTCCCAATTCGCAAAAACCAAAACCTGTGCCTCAGGATCGCGGGTTAGGAGGCGGTTGATATTCATAGCCTGTGACCAACTGCGCGCATTTTTCTTCAAGACCGCTTCATTTTGCTCACCCGTTTGCACTTTCACAATTTGAGTCGCCTTGGCCAATTCTTCCTGCTTAGCATCATAAGGAATAATTTCAAAACCCAATGCTAGAGCATGCCGGACCATTTCTCCATAGCGAGGTTCATTCATCAAAAAACCAGTTTCCTGAATCGGATAGCCTCGATCTTGCAATTCCTGATCCTCATAACCCATATCCTCAAGGGCAAGATAACGGAAACCGCTGTCATAAAATTGTTTCAATAGCGTGGTTACGAAAACACGATGTTGTGGATTCGAGCCATGTTCATTAATAAAAACGACCTGTTCCTCTTTGCTTTGCTCTATAATATACTTGGCCGCATTTACGGGTTTATATCCTTCAAGGCTAGACTTGCCATAAGTTTTGCGGGGTACATCTTCTGGACATTCCCAATCCTTAACATTTTTACCAATAAAACTCAATTGAACATGATTCGTCGGCTCAATCTCATCAGAAAATTTCAACTGAGCCTTTGGTTTTTTTCTCAAATCACTCAACTTCTTTAATCCTGTAGGAGAATTGTTGGGAGGTGACTTGTCATCTGTTGCCCAACCTTCATCTTCCTTAAAAGTCCCTGCAATATAAAACTCTACCCGTCGATTTTTTTGTCGACCTTCCTCTGTTTTGTTACTACCGATAGGCCTATCTTTTCCAAAACCCTTGTAACTTAATCGAGCCGGATCTAGTCCACTTTCAACAAGATATTCATAAACAGCCGCTGCCCGATTTTCAGAAAGTTCTTTATTGTGTATTACATCTCCTGTATCATCGGTATGTCCATGAATTTC
>JAHDGC010000723.1 GCA_020627865.1 Saprospiraceae bacterium
GCCTTTTCTAGAAAACCTGTTGAATCAGAGCGTTTGATTCGTGGGGTAGCTTGATATGAATACAAAACCGTAGAGACACAATGCATTGTGTCTCTACGGTTTTGTATTTGGATACCTGATCCTGTTAAATTCAGAATGAAATAAATCCAAAATCCTTATGCGAAAAATCACAGCAAACTACCTTTACCCAATTACCGCAGCACCCATTCCCGATGGCGTCCTCATCCTTGACGATAACGGAAAAATTCTGGCCATTGAAAAACAAGAAAACCATGATGCAGCCAGCCTCGAAAAATACGAAGGTGCAATAGTTCCGGGTTTCATCAATGCCCACTGTCACTTAGAGCTTTCTCACATGAAAGGCAAGGTGGATACCGGAACAGGGCTTTTGCCATTTATTACCAATGTCGTCTCTTTTCGGGACGTACCGCAAGATGAAATTCAAGCAGCGATTGAGCATGCAGATCGCGAAATGCAAGAAGCGGGCATCGTTGCCGTTGGTGATATTTCTAACAAAATAGATACATTTCAGAAAAAATCAACTAGCCCAATTCGCTACTATAGTTTTATCGAAATGTTTGACTTTATTCAAGATGCTATGGCGGAGGCAACTTTCCAGCAATATAAGGCGGTTTATGACCAACATCCTGAAGGGAATGGTAACCAGTTTACGGCGGTGCCGCACGCGCCTTATTCGGTGTCAATCAGTTTGTTTAACAAAATAAATACATTGAATAAAGGTCGAGGTACAGTAAGTATTCACAATCAAGAAACACCGGATGAACAGGCTTTGTTTTTGACTAAAGGTGGCGGCTTTCCAGAGCTGTTCGGGAGCTTCGGAATGTCATTTGATGATTTTAAATCAACGGGGAAAACGGCCATTCATTATGCCTTAGATAACCTAGATCCGGCTTGCAAAACATTGTTTGTTCACAATACTCTTACAAATGAAGCGGATATTGAAGCTGCTCAAAATTGGAATGACCGTGTATACTGGGCTTCTTGCCCCAATGCTAATTTGTATATTGAAAATCGTTTGCCGGATTATCGAGCCTTCATAGATACCCATGCGAAAGTTTGTTTGGGAACGGATAGCCTGACTTCTAATTGGCAACTTTCGATTCTGGAAGAAATGAAAACCATCAGCCGCTATAAATCATTCATCCCTTTTGAAACTTTGTTACAATGGGCAACGATCAACGGTGCAGAAGCCCTTGGTTTTGATGATGCATTGGGTAGTTTCGAAGTGGGAAAAACTCCTGGGGTGAATTTGATTTCAGGAGTTGAGGGAGATAAGTTGCACCAAAATTCTAAGGTGAAAAAGTTAGTATAAGTTGTAATTGTCTAAGAACTTATTTCTTAACCACAAACTTCTCGTTGAATTCCTCCATCCCATCCTTAACCTTAAGGATATAAACACCATTCGGCAATCTAGTCGTATTTATGGATAAGGTATTTTGTCCGGCAAGGAAAGACTGTTGGCCAATAGACTCAGCCAATTGCCCAAGGTTGTTATACACCTCAAAAATGAAGTCCTCTTTTTGGGTCAAATCAAAAGATAGATTAAGGCTATGTGTTGTTGGGTTGGGGTAGAGTGATATACTATTGGATGCTGTCGCGTTGAAATCATTCGTGCTTGCTAATTCGCCAGAAGTGTCCAATTTATGGCTGGTAGACCAATAAAATTCACCTCCTTCAAATAATATATTTCCATTGTCGTCAAAAATTTTATAAAAACCATCTCCATATCCACAACAAATACCATCATGTGCCGCATCATAAATAATAAAGGAGTAACATTGATTGCTTTCTATGGGAATCGTATAGGTATAAACAGTTTGATCTTCATAGGCCTCTGGGTCTTTCGGGTGTACAAAAAAATCGGTGATGACCCTTGGGTTTCCTCCAGATGCAACTACAGTCCCATTATCTTCTTGCAGTTCCCAATATGTTTCGTAGCCATAATCGTCGGTAGTAATTTCAACTTGGATGGTTGAAGATTCCGATTCGAGTGCCCTTGAGAATGGGATATCGTAAAAAGTATTATTCCCTAAATCGCTATCTTGTTGGTTGGCGGTGACAATTTCATAAGATAGTGTGCCGTTTTCTCCTAATTGAATTGGGTCGAATTGTAGCTCATGTGATTGAAATGAGGATAAGTTGGGTTCAAAATTTTTGATTTGTAATAATGTCTCGTTGAATTTTAAGGCAACTTCGACTTGTTCTAACAGGGTGTATCCATTGTTCTGGAGTAAAATTGTTGGGGTGAAATTAAGGTGATTACAAAATTCTCCTGAAGGCCCGTTGTAAGAAAGTAACGTAGGGTGTAGCCCGGGTTCTGGGTTTCCACATTTATAAAAATTGGCTGCGATGGTTTGTGCTGATGGCAACCCCGTGTAATAATAGTAAGATTTGTCGGGGCAAATCATCAAGACAGTAGGGAAACTGTAGGTTTGAAAAAGGAAGGGAATGTCGTCATTGTTAATAATAGGAAAACTAGTTTCAGCAATCCAATTTCCTTGCGAGTTTGGGCTGTTTCCCTGCAGATCAGCAAGACCAGTGTCGGGGTGCCCTTCTACCAGAATAACAGCTACCTCATCACTACCTTCAGGCCCGTAGTCGGTCCAAATATTTTGTAAGGCTCCGGAATGATGGTAATCCCAGCAAGTAGGGCTTGTTGCGACAGAAATATTGAGAATAACTATTTTGCCAGCATTGAGCATATCGTAAAGATGGACGGTATTCCCATTGATGTCATTGGTTATGAAATCCTGCGCAATGCAGCACTGTGCTTCGAGCTTGATGGATTGTATGAAAGAAAATAAGATGACTAATATAAAATATGATTTACTCATAATTATTTTTAGAAAGTAGTTTTTGTCTGTGGTAATTATTAAAAGATAGTCCCCACTTTTATCTGAAAATATGAATATGCGATGAGTTTAAGGGGTATATACAAATGTACATTAAAATGATTGGTGTCGCAAACTTTTTGGTTTTTTTGTTTGGATTAGTATACTTGCTTACTATTTTAAAGGTGCATATGATTAATATTGCCCATTAATGTAATTTAAAAGACCTTTAGATGTTCGCTTTATTCCCAAAAAAATGATAACTTTGGACAAATATAAATTAATCCCAATTTTAAATTATGTGCTCATGATAAAAAATATACTTTCCTTACTTTTATGTTTATTTTGCCTGTCTCTTTATAGTCAGGATATATCTGTAGAAGAAAATTCCTTATCCCTATCTTTGGATATAATGCATCCTGATGTGCAAAGTGATGGGGACATTGATTTGCATACTGTCTTGACCAATAATTCTAATTCTAAAATTACAATTGAATGGGAAAGGGTGGTCAATACTATATCTGACGGCTGGAGTTCGGCAGTTTGTATTGGTGATCAATGTTATTCTCCAGGGCTGAGTGCAAATGATTTTTCTCTGCCGGCTGGCGCAACCAGTGATGTTTATATTCATATTTATCCAGGGCAGTTCCCAGGTGCTATAGATATGATTGTTGCGGGATTAGCAGATATTGATTTAGTCATCGCGGATGCAGATGATAGCTCTAATACAGTGACTATCAATTTTCAATTTGATATTACGGCTACTAGTATAAAGGAACTTACTCAGAAAGCGGTTAAATTATATCCAAACCCGACTACTGATTTTTTCATGCTTGATGGAGATGCGGAGATAGAATTTGTAGAAGTTTATAACTTATTGGGTAGAAAAGTTCGGGAGTTTGTGGCTTTAGAAGGACGAACTTACGATGTGAGTGATTTGCATTCTGGGTTTTATCTGGTTAGATTGATGGCTGGAGAAGAATCTGTTATCAAAACAATCAATCTTAGTAAAAGATAATATATTTTTTTGCTGAAAAAGCGAGGCTATCTTATATGGGTAGCCTCGTTTTTTTTTACTATAATTTAATGAAAAGCAACTTTTATAAGTTTACTTTGTTGTTTTTATTTAATACACTGTAATCTAAATTTGTTTAAATAATTTTTTCTCTGCAAACGTTCCAGAGATTCGCATCTCTGGCAATGCCATGCCGTTCCTACGGAACTCATTTTTATAATTAATTTAAATTACAA
>JAHDGC010000724.1 GCA_020627865.1 Saprospiraceae bacterium
TCAAAAATTAATATTGAGCATTTCGGAAAAGGGGGATACTACATTCGGGTATTATCCGAAGATGGAGAAACTGCTTGGGGAAAGTTTATTAAGATTTAGCCTATTGACAAGTGTTCAGGGTAGGAGAATGCGGATTATGTTAGAAGGATAAGGAATAAATATTTTACATTTAGAATGATGAGAAAAAATGATTTGATAAATTATATTCATGAAAAAGTAAGGCTTCCAGAGGAGGTAAAAGATGACCTGAGGAATGTGGCTGAGGAAATACAAGTAAAGAAAAATCATTACTTGCTACGTGAGGGACGAGTGCCGGATTATCTCTGGTTTATTGCCAAAGGTTCCGTCAGGGTTTTTTATGAGCATGATGGTAAAGAAATTACTTCTTGGATATACAACAAGGGGCGAATTGTTACGGCTTATGGGTGTTTTTTCTCCCAAAAATCTTCATATGACAACATTCAATGCACGGAAGACTGTGTTTTGATAAGAATTTCTTATGATAAACTTCAGGCATTATATAAAAGGCATCCTTCCATGCAAGCATTCGGGAGGCTATGGATGGAAGAAATGGTCGAGGGGCTGGATAATTTCTACAAAGGTTATATGTTTATGTCTGCCAAGGAAAAATATGCTTTGTTGCTTTCCTATTTTCCGGATGTGACCCAAAGGGTGAACTTGGGGCATATCGCTTCCTTTTTGGGTATTTCCCAAGAAACCTTGAGTCGCATCCGGAGGAAATAAATTGTTTGCGTGTATTAATTGTTGTGTTCTTGGGTTTGGTTATCCATATTTTTAGATGTTTTTAAACTTTCACAGTTTTCGATCTCTGCCAGAAATGTAGTGCCCGTTGCGACTTCAAACCCAGCGTTTAGAGTAATGGAAACAGCCGATTTAAAAGTGACATCTAAACCATTACTTATGATGGCATCTGAACTGTAGGATTCATTAGAATAGTAAAGGCCTGAAGAAACGGGATTGCTGACGATATTATCGGTAACAAGATAATCACCACAAGGAGATGAGCCAATATCAAAACGAACTTCACTGAGTCCACCACAAGACCCACCATCCCAAGTGTTTAATCCTGTAATTAAAACATACCTTGCACTGATTCCTGTAAGGTCAATTCCGGCGGTACCTTGATAGTTGGGATTTCCGCTAGCTTGTGGAAGCTGAAATGTTCCGGCTGCTGTCCAGTTTGTACCATCATTGGAGTAGTCTACAGCAATATTCTTGAATCCGAAACCAGTCTGATTGGTAACATTGTAGTTCCAGAAAGTTGTTGTGCCCAAAGCATAGTTGTAACCAAGGTCATAGACGACCCAATGGGTATTGCCTCTGTCTGGATTTGGATTGGTGGAAACTTCACAAGAAAGCCAACTGTCATTGCTATTGGTGGAATGAGTGTCGTCATTACATTGTTGAGCAGAAACCTGAAAAGTAATGAAGTTTAATAACAACAGAAATATATTCTTCATGATAATTGATTTTTTGAACAATATGGTTGAGTACCATCGGAACGACATATTATTGCCCTGTCTGCGTGGCACTCGTCAGGCAGGCAGTCATAAAATGACTGGAACGAAATAAGAGCTTTTGTTAATATTTTAAACATTCATAAACCCAATAGGCAAACCGCTACTATTCGGATCATAAAAGTTGGTAATATTCGGCAATACATATTCTAAATCCCCATTGCTGACCCCAAACCATTTTGACAACTCCGCAAAATATGCATCCGTCGAAATAGAAGGCAACAAAATTGCGCCACCGACATCATCATTGCCATCCAATGCAAGGGAAGGATATTCGCCAAAAATTTGCCCTCCATTTACACTGTCCCCCATGACCATTACATTGCCGCCCCAGGCATGATCGCTGCCATTACCATTTGAGGTCAAGGTTCTTCCAAAATCGGAGATGCTAAAAGTGGTTACACAATCGGCAAGGCCTAACTCTTCCATGGCGGCTTGAAATTCCGAAAGGGCTTTACTCAGTACGGTCAACATGCCCGCTTGGTTATCCAAAACACCGTCATGATGATCCCAACCGCCATAGTTGATGAAGAAAGTTTGCCTGTTGACACCTAGTATATTCCGTACGGCAATGGTTTTTGCAATCAATTCCATGTTTGATGAAATTGTATTGTTAGAAAAGCTTGTTGTTAATGCCGGCGCTTGACTGATGGCTGCACTAAACTCTTCATGGTTGGCCTGAGCATGCGTTATTTTATTGGTAAAAGTAGATTTGTAAATATCCTGATATTGCTGTGCCAATAAACTTTCCGCACCATTTTTTAAAACCATATCCAGTGGACTTGTCCCTTCCAAAACATTAATGCCAACACTTCCGCCAACGGAGGAGCGGATAGCATATTCGGTTGCGGTACCCCCGACCTGAAAAATGTTGGTGCCCGACAAGGAGATGTTCATCGAAATATTCTGATTGGCATTTCCGGCTTGGAGAATATCTGCCATTCGGCCACCCCAGCCTTTAGAGGAGCGGGTTTGTGGAATAGACGTTTGCCATTGTTGTATCTGATCCGCATGGGACAATAAGCCAACCGGAAGTGGAACACTGTTGTTGAGGTATTGGGCTTTCGTCGTTGGTTCTACCAATGTGCCGATATTGCTAATGAATGAAAGTTTATTGTTATTAAACAAGGTTTGCACTTCTGGCATAGAAGGATGTAATCCGAATTGTTTCCCATTGGTATCAGTGAAATTAAGGGGCAATAGTTCTCCTTGTGGCAAGGCAAGATTAGAACGGGCATTGGCGTATTCCGTGTAATGATTTCCGTTTCGTGGTACAAGCATATTGAAGCTATCGTTCCCTCCGGCGAGTAGGATGCAGACCATTGCTTTGTAGTTGCCATTTGCGGGATTATATTGTTGTGACATGCCGGCCAAAGAATTCGCTACCCCAAGATTTAATAGGGAACTTAGGAATGTTGTGGAGCCAATTGCCGCACAGGATGCTGTTCCGAGGAAGTTGCGGCGGGTCATTTGTTTTTTGTGGTTGTGATTTTTATGATGATGTTTTTTACTCATTTTTTCTTTTTTTATAATAGGCTGTAAGTGATAAGCTTTAAGCTGTAGGCGAGGCTCATCTTATGCTTACCCTACTTTTTTTGTAGTTTTAATGGTTTTTTATAGTAAGTTGTAAGTGATAAGCTTTAAGCTGTAATCTGGGCTTGTCGCGTATTCCTTACGCTATTTTGTTTTGTAGTTTTATTGATTTTATCTAATTTTGTCCTTTTACTTTATGCATACAATTCTATGAGAAATTTTAAAAGTCTTCGATTCTGGAGACGGAGTCATGAATTAACGCTTCGACTATATAAACTGACGAAAGATTTTCCGAAGACAGAAACATATGGTATTATATCCCAGTTGCGGAGGGCAGCTGCATCTGTGCCTACGAATATCGCAGAAGGATGTGGTCGTTTATCCAGTAAAGATACGGCTAGGTTTATCGTAATTGCACAAGGTTCCTTACTTGAGGTGGAGTATCTCGTTTTGTTATCTTTTGAATTGGAATATATCATAGAAGAAGAGTATAAGTATTTAGATAAAGAAATTAATGAAATAAAAGCCATGATGCATAATTACCATAAACGTTTGGTGTCGTGATTTGTAAGTTTTAAGCTCGCTTAGATCGTATTCTTTAAATTTTATTCCAAAATAGAAGGGGGCGTCCTAAGTGAGCTTATTGCGTAAGGCTTGCAGCTTAGCTATTTCAGAATATTGTATTCCGGCGCAATAAAACACAAAAACAAAGCAACCCGTACCCGCTCAACAGGATCAGCACGTTGCTCTACCGAATTTACAATCGAAGCCTTCGTATCTTCAGAAAACAAACCACCCGTTAAAATTAAATTTAACCTTTCCACTAGGGCAGCAGCATCCCCGGCCATATTGTATTCATCATCCAAATCAAGGTAAATGTAATCGACCGGATCCAAATCAGCTTCCTCATAGCTGGGTGCATTATGCGAGCTATTTCCCGCACTAGTGGCAATCTCTCCAAAGTAATCATTGATAAACCAATCGTAGACCAAATTCATATAATTAATGGAAGTGGCAGAAGTATGAATCT
>JAHDGC010000725.1 GCA_020627865.1 Saprospiraceae bacterium
TCATATTGTACATAAATAGGGTCAATACAATTAAACATGGAGTAGAGAGCCATAGAAATAGAGAAGCTACCATCAGCAGAAAGATGCGGATAAAAATCAAGGTAGAAAGAACGGTTACTGCGGTGGAGTGCTTGCTTAGGTTTTAGCTTGAATTTTGTAAAGGCTTTTTTAATACATTTTTTTCCTTCCGCAAGAAATGTTACTTGATCAAAATCGGGAGGAAGATCCCCGGATAATTCCGTCAATTTTACCTTTGCCTTAGTGATAGATTTTCCAGCAATCCAAACAGGATGTTCGCCTGCTTTCTCAATGGTATTTTCCTGTGGAACCCGCCTTACTGTCCTGATGAAGTTTTTGATCTTCGGTAACATCAAGTATCGACCTTTGTAAAAAGATCGGCCTCGTTCATTTTGAAAAACCAACATGGGCGTAAGCATCACTTCGGGAGGTGCACCTTTTTCCAGAATATCAACAATGGTAACATCTATCTTTTGCTTGTTCGCAAACACCTCCAATTCTGGATAACTGTTGTTCATAAAATCTTCTGAAACCAGTTCTCCTTTTTGTATAAAAACAATAAGCTGATCTTGGGCTATTGCCACCATAGCCAAGATGGTCAGCAAAAAAAATAATAGGGTGATTTTTTTCATGTCGAAATTTCCGTGAGTTTATTTATATGTATAACAACACAAATTTAAAAAAGTTTACCAGACTTAATTATCATCACATGCTTCAATAATCGCATCAAACTCATCATTTAATTTAACCTCAAAACCCGGCAATAATTGAATGAAATTCCCCGCCTTAAATTGTACCTGACTACTAGACGGCATCAATGCATCTGAAGTAATACTATTGACAACATGATAAGTACTGTCTTCAATATTACCATTGTTCAAAAACAAATCTTGTTCTAACGGAGTGAACATTGTGATTAAGAGAAAATCACATTCTGCCCCAGAAACAAGGGTGGTATCTTCTCTTGCTAAAATCTCCGAACAGATAACAAGATGTTGATGGATCGTGTCAGCAGGAATGAAAATATAATCTATGATAACAAGACTGTCGCATCCGTACTGGTTTGTGTAGAAAGTGGTATCTTGTCCTGCGTTTGAACTTACACAAGTTGGTATTTGTGTATAGCTTTCATGAGATGGTAGCAAAATATTATTGGTGATGACTAGGAAGTCGCAACCATTGCCATCCATCAATCCTATCGTATCCAAGCCTGCTTTCATTGGGTCGCAAGTGAGCGCATTCCCATAAATATTTTGTAGGGGTTCATAAATTGTAGTCAGTAACAGCATACTATCACAGCCGTATTGGTTGGTTAAAACGGTGATTTCTTCTCCGGCTAGATTCGCATTACATGTTTCTGCCCAGAAATAAGTTGTGTCCGATGGGAGTAGTTCGATTGTGTTAATAACAATAAAATCGCAACCATCTTGCCCTAGGAGAACTAATGTGTCCTGTCCTGCCTGCGAAGGGTCACAAGTTTCGGAGCTACCGTAAAGGGTGTCTGCGGCAGATAATTCAACGGTTTCTATAACAATACTATCGCAATTAGAGCTATTGTTGAACCATGTTGTGTCTGATCTTATTTCAAAAGAGTCGCAGGTGTAACTGGTTAAGTAAGTTGTGTCGGAGGGTAATAAACTTGTGATGTTTATAACAATACTATCGCAATTGGGGCTGTTGTTAAGCCATGAGGTGTCTGATCCTATTGCTAATGGGTCGCAAGTATAGGAGGCTAGATAAGTTGTGTCGGAAGGCAATAAATTTGTAGTGTTGATAACAATACTGTCGCAATTATTTTGATTTTGTAAAAATAAAGTGTCGTTGCCAGAAAGTAGCGGATCGCAAGTTTCAAACTGATGTGTTATTGTATCTGTTGATAACAATGTTGTGATCGTAATAATGGAACTGTCGCAACCATATTGATTGGTAAGTATTGTTGTCGTTTCTCCTGCCAAATCAGTGTCACAAGTTTCTGAAAAAATCCATATGGTGTCACTAGGCAATAAATGAATGCTTGTAATAACTACAAAGCCGCAACTGTTTGGACTGGCATAAAAACTGGTATCTTGTCCTGCTTTCTCTGGGATGCAAGTTTCTGAGCTTCCGTAAAGGGTATCAATGGTGGATAATTCAATTGTGTTAATAACAATGCTATCGCAGTTGAATTTATTGCTGAGCACTAAAGTGTCTGCTCCTGCCTCTAGCGGGTTACAAGTGAAGGAATTAACTAGGGTGGTATCAGAAGGAAGTAAAGTTGTTGTGTTGATAACAATACTATCGCAATTATCTTGGTTTAATAAAAATAAAGTATCGCTGCCGGTGACTAAAGGATCGCAGGTCTCAAATTGGAAAATAGTCGTATCGGCAAGTAATAATTTTGTATTTGTAATGGCCAAACTGTCACAACCAAATTGATTGGTTAGTAAAAGGGTGTCTTGTGTCGGTTGAAGGGGAGGGCAGATGTATTGGGTTTGAACAGTCGTGTCCGAAGGCAGTAAATTGATATTGGTAATAATAACGCTATCACAACCAAAATGATTTTGAAAAATAGCAATGTTCTGGCCGGCAACCTGTGGATTGCAAGTATCCGTTTCTCTCCATATCGTATCACTAGGGAGTAACTCTGTTGTTGTTACCAAATAAATAGAACAACTGTTGGTTGCCATGTTTTCATAAATTAAAGTATCCGTTCCTTCCAGTGTCGGGTCGCAGGAATAATCCAGTGCGTAAAGCGTGTCATTGGGCAGTAAGGTTGTTGTTGTAAAAACAGTACTATCACAGCCATATTGGTTACTATAGTAATTAGCTTCGACGCCAGTATTCAAAGTATTACAAGATTCTTTGTATATGTATGTGGTGTCTGTAGGGTTTAGGGTGTTTGTTGTTATGATTATGCTGTCGCAACCATATTGGTTAACCAAAAATGTACTATCCATTCCGGCTAATGATGGATCACAAGTGCTTGTTTGAAATGCTGTGGTATCATTGGGCAGTAGATTGATGGTTTCAATAACAAGACTATCACAACCTACTTCATTTGTATATGTGTTTTCTACAATGCCGGCCATCTCAAAATTGCAGGTATTGCTGTAAACGTAGGTCGTGTCGTAACGAATACAAGGTACTTCCATGAGATGGACAAGGATAGGCTTGGTGCTTAACGTAAGTTTAATGTCATATGCATTGTAATTGGGCAGTGAAATTGTTGTACCACCAACATTTTCTCCATCTATTCTAATAGCACTTGCTGGCCCCAAATTACTTGGATAATAAACGGTGTTCGTTGTGTTGTCATTGCCATCTATGGGGAGCCATCCTGCAATATGCGTAATGTCACCATCGGCATTACCAAACAAGTAAACATAGCCACTTTCATCTTCCTGAAAAACATCAATGAAATGACAATCCCCCAAAGAGTCAACCAATGTCTGAAGGGCCACAAAAGTCTTTTTCGGGGTGAAATTATTGTCGCCAGATTCTGTTAATCCAGAGCGGGTAAATAGGGAAGAGTTACCACCTTCATCATTAGCATAAAAAAAATAGCTAACCCTATCCAAACCGTGACGCTGGGCAATCATGGCACTTCGGGGAATATAAACCGCAGCGGATTCTTCTGGAACACACTCGCTGTGCGTGCAATTTTCGTTTGGGCCATTGCTGTCCCAACCCGCTTCTGAAAGTAAAATCTTTTTTTCCGGCATATTGTGATCCCGAAACCGGATAGCATTTCTAATCCCATTAAATTGGGCACCGGGATGCTCGGGATAAACGGCAACTTGTTCGCCAGTTGCATTTCTGATGAATCCATAATTATGAATGTTGATGCCATCGAGATAAGGCTCCTCGGTTGGGGTGATGCGCGCGCCCATGTAATTTTTAAATCCCGATGTGGCATTTTCTACATAAGGTTCGTAGGCTTGCAAGGCACAGGGGTAAACTTCCACCGCAGGGTCGGCAGCCTTTGCACCACTGGCCATCCCTTCCAAAATTTGACGATAAATAGTAGCATCATAATACCAAGGCTCGTTACCAACTTCCATGATCCTAACCAATCCGTTTCC
>JAHDGC010000726.1:0-3849 GCA_020627865.1 Saprospiraceae bacterium
ATTCATAACGATAATTTTCCGGCCAAGGATAATCCGTCATCAAATCCTGCAATTCTGCTACAATCTCATTGGCATTATATCCACCTAGTACATTAGAGTAAACCGTAATCACCCGATCTAAATCTTTTCGTTTTACAGAACTGTAAGTGCTACTATACTTCACATCCGCTACAGCAGAAATTGGCACCTGATGAATACGACCATTTGATTGGGAACGGAAAGTAATTTTTTGATTCAACAAATCCCCTACATCATTTCGGTACTGATCGTTTAACCTGATCATAATCGGGAATTCATCTTCCCCTTGTTTAAATTTAGAAACTTCTTTTCCAAAAACAGCCGTCCGGATAGCATTAGATATATTATAGGTAGAAACCCCGTAACGACGAGCCGCTTCTCGGTTAATATGCACTAGCAATTCCGGTTTTCCCATATTCACATCCGCTTTCAGTTCTTCGATACCCGCAATATTTTTACTATTGATAAATTTAATAACGTCTTCAGAAAGCAAGGCCAATTGATCAATGTCCTCGCCAGAGATTTCTAAATTCACAGGTTTCCCTACAGGTGGGCCATCGGCATTTTTGTCTACGACTACTTGTACCCCCGGATTCCCTTTCACGGCTTCCCGAATTTTGTCCATCACTTCAAAAGAAGATACGCCACCCCGATCCGCAGCAGGCACAAAGCTAACCGTCAACCTTGCCTTATTTGGAGAAGCCCCAGGTTCTGGTGGACCATTTGGGTCTGCTGTATTTTCTCCCATTTGGGAAAGCACGGCCTCCACGATGCCCCTGTATGGTTTGATGGCTTCATCAATTTTATCTTCGAGGTCTTCCATCAACTGGTTGGTCGCTTCGATGTCTTTTCCCATTGGCAACTCGACAAATGCATTTACATATAAAGGATCAGCAACGGGGAAAAATTCCACCTTTGGCATATTCGCATTCAATAACGATATGGCAACAAACAAGAGCACGAAAGTTCCACCGAAAACAAAGACAGGTACATAACGATATAAAGCTCCACGAATAAAGCGATCATAAACCCGCTCCAACCAAGGTAAGGCTTTATCTTGGAAAAAGAAGGAAGCCGGACGGAGGAAGAAGAAATTGACAAAGGTAACTATAGCCACGATACCTAATAAATTTCTCAACCATAGCATGACTCCTGAATAGTGCAGTGTTGCTGCAAAGCCTACCATTATTAGAAGGCCTATCACAACATTTAACGCACGTTTTCGCCACTCACTTGAACTATCCGCTTTTTGATCTACCTTCATCAACACAGAAGTAAAAACCGGATTAATGACCAGTGCAACAAACAAGGATGAGGCTAATACAATAATCAAAGTAATGGGCAGATACTTCATAAACTCTCCCATGATGCCCGGCCAGAAAGCCAAGGGGATAAATGCAGCCAATGTCGTTGCCGTTGAAGCAATAATTGGAACGGCAACCTCTCCTGCACCATACTTTGCTGCATCTGCTCCTTTGTAGCCATTTTGCATGTAACGATAAATATTCTCCACAACCACGATGGCATTATCCACCAAGAGTCCAAGTGCCAAGATCAACCCAAAGAGCACAACCATATTAATAGTGTAGCCCACCATGTTAAGGATCATAAAACCCATCAACATGGAGAGGGGAATCGCCAAACCGACGAACATGGCATTCCGGATGCCGAGAAAAAATAACAAGACCAGCACGACAAGGATCACCCCAGAGATGATACTGTTTTCCAGATTACTCACGCCGTCTCTTGTCGCTACGGATTGATCGTTGAAGGTGGTTACTTTCAGGTTATCAGGAAAATAATTTTCTGTCACATTTGCAACAGTAGCCTTAATCTTATCTGAGGCATCTAGTAAATTAGACCCTCTTCTTTTGATAACATCTAAAGAGACAACAGGCAAACCATCTGCACGTGCAATACTTGTTTTTTCTTTATACCCAAAACTCACATCAGCGATATCTTTCAGGTAAATCGGGTTGTTGTTTTCCGATTTCACAATCATATTGGCAATTTCCTTCACGGATTTAAATTCTCCAACGACCCGGATGCTCCGGCGGAAATCATTTTTCAACAATTCTCCTCCGGACATGTTCATATTCTCGGTTTTGATGGCATTTTCGATGTCTGTAAAACTAACCCGCAGTGATTCCATCCGAGGGAGGTTAACATTAATTTTAACCTCTCGGTCTAAGGCACCTTTAATATCAATATCCGAAACTTCATCAATTTCATCCAATTTATCTTCGAGCAGTTCTGCGAATTCCCGTAGATCATCATTGGAATAATCTCCAGCAATGTTAACGGTCATCACGGGCAAATCGGAAAAGTTTACCTCGTTCACATCCGGTTCTTTAGTCAAGTCGGCCGGTAATTCTTGCTTGGCCTTATCGACCGCATCCTTCACTTTCCGCAATACATCTTCCATTTCCATATCAGCGTTAAATTCTGTTGTAATAACGGAATAATCCTGCATGGAAGTCGAGCGAATATCCTTAACACCGGAAATGGTTTGGAGTTCTTTTTCAATAGGACGCGTAATCAAATTTTCAATGTCCTTAGCCGAATTTCCAAAATACACCGTATTGATAAAAACAGTAGGCAACACGGCTTCGGGGTATTGCTCTTTCGGCATTCCGATGTATGCCTGCACACCAAAGAGCAAGATCATGAAAGTAAGCAAGAAGATACTGGTCGCATTATCTACGGCCAATGTACTGAGTTTGAACTCCCGCAAACCTTCTTTTATTTTCTCTATTTTGTTAGCCATTATTTAATGATTTTTTTGTTTTTTTTTGTGTAGAGTCGCAATGCATTGCGGCTCTACACAAAAATTATCAAAGGCTTGATGTCTTTTTACCATTTTCTTTTGCAGCAACAGGCTGCACCTTGAGCAGCTCATTCTCAGAAAGGCCATGTGCGCCATCTACAATAATTTCTTCATTGCCTTCAAGTCCTGAACTGACGATAATTTCGCCATCAGCACTTTCTCCGGTAACAACGTAAACCTTTTTGGCAAAAGGGCCTTCGGAACCACTATCCATCACGAAGATGTAATCCCTGCCACTCACTTCCTGTTGGATTAAGTCTAGCGGTACGACGATCGCATCTTTTTCTGTAAAGTCATTAATTTTCATTTCTGCCAATAAGTTAGGTTTGAGCAAGCCTCTACTGTTAGAAAGTGCCACCTCTACTTTGAAAGTCCGGTTAGCAGGGTTTATCGTTCTTCCGATAAGGCTTACCCGCCCTGTTTTTTCCATATCCAATGCTGGAAATTTAAGGCTAACTTTTTCCCCTTTCCGAATCGCTTTCAGATAATTTTCTGGAACATCAGCCACAACTTTCACCCTGTTCATATCCAGAATATGCAGGATAGGCGCACCTGGAGCAGCCATTTCCCCTGTCTTAACAAACACTCTGTCTACGTATCCAGATGCAGGTGCACGGACATCGGTTTTGGTCAACTGAAATCTGAGTGTCTCCATACTTTTCTCCAAACTTTCCTTATTATTTTTAGTCTGAAGATATTGCATTTCCGAACCAATTTTTTGATCCCAAAGTCGCTTCTGCCTTTCATAAGTATCTTTGGCCAAACTGTAGCGGGTTTCCAACTCGGCCATCTGCTTATTGATCGATTCCAGATCTATTTTGGCAACGAGTGTTCCTGCCTCGATATATTGCCCTTCTTTAAAATCTTGTTGTAAAACTCGACCACCAGTTTCACTACTCACACTGACGACATCCTCTGCCTGAACGGCGGCCTGTATATCGGTGTATCTTTTGAAATCTCTCCGCAGAATGGGTTCCGTAGTAACGAGTGCACGAGGCTTTTCT
>JAHDGC010000726.1:3859-4078 GCA_020627865.1 Saprospiraceae bacterium
AAACTGCATTCGCCGGCTTTTTCCGAGGACGGGGGCGAAAACGCGCTTTTTCATCTTCCAGCTGCGCGATAAAAGCTTTGGCTTCCTTGAGTTCTGCTTTCTTCTTCCGCAACAATTGTTTTTTGCCCGCAAGGTCTTCCGGATGTCTCATCTCTTCGATTTTCTCGCCGGAACATGCCACGAAAAAAAAGACAAGGCTTAAAATTAGAATGTTTTTCA
>JAHDGC010000727.1 GCA_020627865.1 Saprospiraceae bacterium
ATACATCATTAAATACATTGCCATTTGGTACTGCATACTTATTCTTATAAAAAAAGTTTGAGTAATTCCATATCAATGGCAACCCATATCTCAACAACCGACCTTGTTATAACATCCCTCTGATTTGTAACAAATTATTACAGTATACCTACGAAGTGTAAGTAAGTACAAAGTTAAAAGTACTTAAAGTAAAAAGGAAGCACATGCTAATCAACAGTTTATATCAATTGATTTGTACGATTAGTTTTGGCCACCTACTTACTCTCTTATGTAGGCACTTGTAATGTTTTTAAATATTTCATAACAACTCCTAGCTTGAAAAGCTTTTCAAGTACAGGCAGTGGTATGCCACTTTGTAAAAAACAAGAAAACGTTTTAATGCATGTGCGCATAAGCTAAACTGAAAAACTATGTATTCTTTTTATCGCTTGAAATTTTTATGGTTGGTGGTGTTGCTTTTGGGAGCAGCAAACGGCCTCTATGCACAATGCGCAGGAACAGCAGTCACAACACCCACACTCCCAACCGAAATTTTTATCTGTAACCCTGACGGTACATTTACCATTCAAATTGATTTTGCAGGGCTGCCCGCAGGAACAACTACCGTTACGGTTGAGCTTTCCGATGTCGCGGGGTTATCCTACGTTAGTGGTGCGCCCGGCACCAATGCCCCGGGTGCTACCAATGTGGTTTTTGATGTGACAGATGCGACAACTTCGGTATCCTTTGAAGCCGAGGTAGGTTGTGATGCATTGGCACTGGCAAACCAAAGCCTGATGTTTGATATTGTGTTGAGCTGTGGTGATACCTACCAGAGTTCCACCTTCGGGATTCGCTCTCCTATCTTAAACATAACCAATCAGGTCAACAATCCTGAACCCGTAGCAACAGGTGATACATTTACCCGGACGACCACAGTTTGTAATAGTGGGCAAGGGAACTTGGACAATTTCACCTACACCAGCAGTTCTGATGTGGAGTTAACCCCTACAAGCATAACAGCCAACGGGATGGCCGTTACGGATAATGACCCGGCAGCCAATAATGTCAGCGTTGATGTAACTACGGCACAGATTCCTGGCGGTCAGTTAGGTTTTAATGATTGCATTGATATTGTAGAGACCTTTGATGCATTGGGCTGCGGTATTTTAAATACTTCTTCTACGGTCTCATGGGGATGTAACAGTCAGATTTGTGATTCAGCATCGGAAGCTAAGACAATTCAGGTAACCAATGTAGAGCCTGATTTCACCCTCGCCATCACGGAAAACTTTGTGGATTGTCCGGCAAGTGGGGTTACCAGAAATTTTACGATTACCAACAATACCTCTGCTCCGGCATTTGATGTTTGTTTCGAGTTTCTTTCCCTACAAGATGCTATTGATTTGAATTCATTTGCCTTTACTATAGGTGGAACCTCAGTGCCGCTCACTGCCTCCCCCACCGTTTACCCTAACCCGCTTGACCCGGATGCTGTTGGCCAAGAATTTTATGTACAAACCTCATCCGCATTTACCGGATGTGCAAGTTCGGCAACAAGCCCTGTGGCAAACGGTACCATTTGTATATCTATGGTCAATGGAGGAGAAGTTGTGGAAGGCGCTCTTACGCAATACGCCTGTGATTGTTCGGCCTACAACTGTGGTGATGAATACAGAAACCAACAGACAGACATTCAAAATATATCCTGGACAAATATTTGTGGCACCGATTTCACGAAACCGGGCAGGGTTCGGCATGAGACTTTATTTGCAGTTGTAGATACCGGTGTTCCTACGACAACCAATAATGGTGACCAAACGTATGATTATTGTTATTCCATAACAAGATGGATAGCATCAATTGACGACCCGAATGCCTGTTCGGATTGTGCTGTTGAGTTTCAGTACACAATTCAGGCGGGTTTAGATCTTGAAGCAACTTTCCCCAATCCTTATAATTTCGTTGATCCTAGTGGCAATATATGGCCGGGGACTGTAACTATAACTACGGATGCTGCAAATAATGATGTTGTAACGATACTTTTTGATAACGATAACTTCCCCACAGGGTTTGACGGAACCGGAGCACAAATGTGCTTGACTGTTGAAGAGGATTGTACCGAATTGACTGCTCCGGGCTGTGGTTCAATTGAGGTTGGCGTAAGCCAAGAGGTTTTTTATCATCAAAACCAAACCGCATGCCCGACCTGTATTGTTGATGTGGAATGCCCCGACAACAAAACGGTTGTGTTCAGCAGTTGCGCTCCTGCAACCTGCATCTGCGACTTGGGTTTTGTTATGGATGCCAATCGCTCAACATTTGGTTGCGCCGATGACGGTTGTACCCCTGCAGATTTTGATACCAAAAAAGTCCTTGTTGGTGATTTGATTAACCTAGAATCTACCATAACAATTGATGGAGCCTCAACCTACGATGGCTTATCACTGGATATAGGAATCAATGGGGCTTTGATAGATATCACAGGTGTTCAGGGACAGGGTGATATTACAGTTATGGTAAACGGAGGGGCTGCTTGCACCATTCCTACGCCAGCCGACCTATCTACGCCCGTTGATTTGTCGGCTTGCATCGGAACACTATCCACGGGCGATGTGGTAACGGCCCAATTTGAAATACAAGTTATACAAGATATCAACGGTGTAGAATCGCCCTTCCAGTTGACTTCTGGAATGAGTCTAATAGAAGCAGGTACTGGTATTGACCGGGCAGTAGAATGCCCAGATCTTGTTAATGATTTTACCCTTTATGGTTCTATTGAATTAGTTGGATCTTATGTTTCCAACAATCCTGACATCATCGGGTGTGGCGGAACAATTCTTAACTCTACTTGGCGGCATGAAATCGGGCCGGGCAGTGTCAATGGAGAACATTTCCCGTGTGAAATCCGTACGGTTCATTACCCACAGAATGCAACCGTAACTGTGCCGGCGGGCTACATCCTTTCGGTTGCCAGAATTGACATATTGGTATATGATCCCAGCGTTGGTACAGCGGTAAGGGTTCGCCATGATATACCAGTAGATATTGTTGGCCCTACGAACTATACAGTTGAATTTGACACCGTGTTTAGTAGCACTACCTACAACAATGGCAATTCCCCTTTACTTGTTGGAGGAATTAATGATTGTATTTTAGATGAATCTTACCGCCTCGAACTTCGCTATACCTATACCCCTACCTGTAGCACACCTGCCGGAACGGTAATGCCAGCGTTGACCGATTTTAATTTTGGTTATCTGGATGTATTAGAAACGTCAAACTATGACCCGGAGCCATTTTTGTTTACGGCCACACCTACGCTACCCACCTCGGATGATATTAGCTATACCCCGATTGATGTTTCTTTGCAAAGTCAGGTCGGTATTCCTTTCAGTTTTCCTGACGAACCACAAAACCCAGACGGCACATTTCCTTTTACCTGGGAATTATCCATGACCAATCTGTCTGGTGCGGCAAATGCTAATTTTGCTTATATGTTTTTTGACAACATTCCTCCGGGTGTTACCATTACCAATGTTGAACGCGGCGGTTGTGGTGGAACAGATGTCGTGATTAACACCGACATTTATAACTTCGGAAGTTTGCAAGCAGCGGAAGTTGAGAACATTTGTATTACAGGAACCTATACCGGTTGTGCAGCAGGTTTTGAAACGATAAGGGTTGGTTATGGTTATGTTTGCGAAAGTGCGCCGACCAGTGTTATGGATTTGACGGATAACTTATTGTGTATGCCACAATATTTAGACCTTACCTTCCAAAGGCCTACCCATGATATCCAACTCTCTGATCAAACTGTTGTGCCGGCTGGTGGATTTCAACCTTGTTCAACCATTGATATTAATGTGAGAATTTCTAATGGCGGTACGGGTAACTTGTTTGATAACCAACTTGAATTTTTCCTCCCACCTGGCGTAACGTATGTACCGGGTTCTGCTTCCATTTGTTACAATGTGGATGCTACCGGAGGATTGGTCCTACCTGCCGAAGACTTTGCGATTGCAGATCCTATAGATGGCGGAAACGGAGCTTTCACCTACACCAATATCAATGATGCGAGTGGATCGTTTCCCGGTT
>JAHDGC010000728.1 GCA_020627865.1 Saprospiraceae bacterium
GAACCTCAAGGAGTTGGTCATCTTCCCTGATGGTAATAGCATTGATACCATTTACCCTCGGGCGAGAAAATGCTTCTACCGTAGTCTTCTTTATAATTCCCTTTCTTGTACAGAAAATAATAAAGTTGTTGTTTAAGAATTCTTGATCCGTAAGGTCGGTGATGTTGATATAAGCCTTAACCTTGTCTTCTTTAGGTATGGCGATAATATTCTGAATGACACGGCCACTGGATTGTTTGGATGCCTCCGGAATTTCAAAAACCCTGAGCCAGAAACAGCGACCTTGTTCTGTAAATAACAACAGATAATTATGGGTGTTGGCCACAAACATATGCTCGATGTAATCCTCATTCCTAGTCTTACTTCCTTTAGAACCTCTGCCGCCTCGACCCTGTGAACGATATTCGACAGCTTTAGTCCGTTTGACATAACCCAAATGAGAAATCGTAACGACTACCTCCTCGTTAGCAATCATATCCTCAATACTGATTTCCCCTTCTCCATAAGTTATTTGTGTGCGACGTTCATCCCCGAATTTTTCCTTGATGTCTGCAAGTTCTTCTTTGATGATGCCACGCTGGCTGGTTTCACTGGCCAAGATAGATTTTAAGTGTTCTATCGTTTTCTGGATCTCCTCGTATTCTGCTTTTACCTTGTCTCTTTCCAGCCCGGTGAGTTTCTGAAGACGCATTTCCAAAATGGCTTTCGCCTGAATTTCGGAAAGATTAAACCTAGACATCAAACCCTCTCGTGCTTCATCCACTGTTTTGGATGCTCTGATTAGCTTGATGATCTCATCCAAATTATCCAAGGCAATTAGCAAGCCTTCTAGGATATGAGCACGTGCCTCGGCCTTGTTTAAGTCATATTGCGTTCTACGAACAATGACCTCCAACCGGAATTTGATAAACTCCGCGATGATTTGTTTGATATTCAACAAAACAGGGCGGCCATTTACCAAGGCAATATTGTTGACACCATACGAGGTTTGGAGTGGGGTATACTTATAAAGTTTACTCAGCACAACTTTAGCAATGGCATCCCGCTTAATATCAATAACGATTCTGAGTCCTTTACGATCTGATTCATCCCTTACATCAGAAATACCTTCGATTTTCTTCTCATTAACATGCTCGGCAATTTTAATAATAAGGTTAGCTTTGTTAACCTGATAAGGTATTTCTGTAATTATAATAGACTCTTTTCCACTAGAAGAAGTTTCTATGTCAGACTTAGCCCGTACGACAATTCTTCCCCTTCCCGTTTCAAAAGCATCTTTTACGCCTCCATAACCATGAATGGTTCCTCCGGTCGGAAAATCTGGGGCTTTGATGAATTTCATCAATTCTTCAATCGTAATATCCGGATTGTCAACCGCGGCAATAGTGCCATCTATTACCTCTGAAAGATTATGGGGCAGCATATTGGTCGCCATCCCTACGGCAATACCAGAAGCACCATTGACTAATAAAGTAGGGAATTGAGTCGGTAATACGGTAGGCTCCTCAAGCGTGTCGTCAAAATTGAGTGCAAAATCAACGGTATCTTTGCCTAAATCGGCTAATAGCTCGGCTGAGATCTTCTGGAGTCTTGCCTCAGTATAACGCATAGCGGCAGGGCTGTCTCCATCCATCGAACCGAAGTTTCCTTGCCCATCTACAAGTGGATAGCGTAAGGACCACTCTTGGGCCATTCTAACCATAGTATCATACACGGATGAGTCTCCATGTGGGTGATATTTACCCAAAACTTCCCCAACAATACGGGCAGATTTTTTGTGGGCTTTATTGTGAACCAAGCCCAACTCCGACATCCCATAAAGGACGCGTCTGTGGACCGGTTTCAGGCCGTCCCGAACATCCGGTAGTGCCCTTGAAACAATAACCGACATTGAGTAATCAATGTAGGCTGATTTCATTTCTTCCTCTATGTTAATAGGAATAATACGCTGATCTGATTCCATTTAAATTTGCGTTCTGTGTATGTTTAATTAAATGACATGCAAAGGTACAAAATCAGATGCAATTTTTGGTATAAAACAGGGAAAAAGGCAGGAAAAATAAAGGGTTTTTTTATTGAAATATTAAAGGTTGTTTGGATGTGTGGGGATGTCCAAAAAAACGGCAATGCCTCTCCTGATGACACTGCCGATATAGATATTTCCTTTTCTAAGAAAGGAAGACATTATTCGATTTTAAAGCTACTGGTTAGCTTTAAGCTAACCAGTAGCTTTAAGCAGATTTTCATTAAAAAACAAAGGAGGAGCAGTTTTCAGGTAGTCCTTTTTGTATCCATAGTTTCGTGTTACCTGATTTTAGTAGGGAGACCTTTGTCTTCGACTGCTCCTCCTGTTGATTTGAGATGACCTCAGTTGCTATTCGATTCAAATGTAAGCCTGTATCACATTATAAAAATGCATAATTACATCATTTTGTGACATGGTAGTGTGTAGGTAAATAGTAAATTTTTATGATATTAAGCAACATTTCTGATCTTTTTGTGTTGAATTGTGACTAGATTCCGTGTCGCATTTTCCGCATATCAAGACAAGGAAATTCGTATATTTACGCTTCTTTCTAAAAAAAATAGCTTCATTTTGGGAACACCAGTAAAACCATACTCCGAAACGGGAGATACCAAGAAGAATCAGGTTAAGCGGATGTTTGATAATATCGCGCCTTATTATGATTTTCTAAATCGATTTTTGTCCTTGGGGATAGATACGCGTTGGCGAAAAAGAGCGATTCAAGAGTTAAAAGATATTGCCCCAAAGTATATTTTAGATGTGGCTACGGGTACGGCAGATGTAACATTCGAGCTGTATAAACAATTGCAGCCAGAAAAGATCATAGGGCTTGATCTTTCCCCAGAAATGTTGGAAATTGGAAGAACAAAGGTCAAGAAGAAAAACCTTCAGCATATCATCAGCCTGCAGGAAGGGGATTCTGAAAATTTGCCTTTTGATGACAATACATTTGATGCGATTACCGTTTCTTTTGGTGTGAGGAACTTTGAAAATCTTGAAAACGGATTGAAAGAGATGAACCGAGTGCTTAAAAAAGATGGTAAGCTTGTTGTATTAGAATTCTCCAAACCCTCCTTATTCCCCTTTAAGCAGCTCTTTAATATTTATTTTCGTTACATTTTACCGTTTATAGGCAGGATTACCTCTAAGGATAAGAAAGCTTATAATTACTTGTATGAATCCGTTCAGGTTTTTCCTGATGGGGAGAATTTTTTAAAAATATTACAAAACACAGGTTTTAAATCTACACAATGTACAACTTTAAGTTTAGGAATTTGTACCATTTATTCGGGACACAAATAATACTACTTGCCCTTTTCCTTTGTTCTGCTTCTATCTCTCATGGACAAAGCTCCAAAGGGAATTATAACTTTCTCGATTTCCAGCAAAAGCCATATTATTTTGGTATTACCTTAGCCTACAATACTTCTAATTTTAAGGTTTTTCACTCTAAGGATTTTATCCTGCACGATAGCATTAGTGTCGCAGAATCTGTTACGGGGCCCGGGTTTAATCTGGGGATTATTACCAATTTGAAAGTCGGTCAGTTTTTCGACTTCCGCTTCTTGCCGACGCTTTCTTTTATCGAAAGAAATATTGCTTATTCTGCGACAGGTAACTATAGGAATCCTTATTCCAGAAAAGTAGAATCTGTTTTCATCGAATTGCCGTTTCATATCCGGTATAAATCCGCTCCATACAACGATAAGCGATTATTTGTCATTGCGGGGATAAAATATGCTTTTGATGTGGCCAATGATTCGAGGACGAGGCAAGCAGACGAACTGGTAAAAATAGCGCCTACAGATTTTATGATGGAATATGGGGTTGGGGTGCAGTTTTTCTTCCCTTATTTTATTTTCTCTCCTGAATTGAAGTTCTCTAGAGGGCTGGGTAATGTGCTTATTTTCAATGGAGATTTGGATCAGTCTAATGTTATTGATAAAGTTTTGTCTAGAACGTTTACGGTGTCTCTGCATTTTGAGGGGTAGTGATTTCGTTTATAAAGCTTTATCGACAATATAAAAAACGTAGAGCCGCCATGCATGGC
>JAHDGC010000009.1:0-15632 GCA_020627865.1 Saprospiraceae bacterium
ATTCTTGGTAAAATTCCGGATAAACCACATTATAGAAATATAGAACGATTCAAGCACCTTGAAGTGAGGAAAGATATACTGATCCTGCGATTTGATGCAAGATTATATTTTGCCAATACCAATTTTTTTAAAACGACTTTAGAAAATGCCATTGCCCAAAAAGGTGACCAACTCAGCCTAGTTATCCTTGATGGTGATAGTATGAATGGGATGGACAGTAGCGGCATCCATATTTTGGAAGAAATTGTAGAAAACTGTAAGGAACAGCAAATTAATTTCTATCTTGTGGGAATCAAGGGGCCAATTCGGGATATTTTATACCGGTCTGGCCTTACGGCAAAAATAGGGGAGGATAATTTCTTCCTCCGGATTCAGCATGCGGTTGATTTTTATGATCAAAAAACAACGCATCGCTACACAAGTTATACCTTGCAAAGAAACGAAACATACAAACCACACTAACACTACATGGCGACCAAAAAGAAAATCATCCTAAATAATGTGGAAGTCAGGACAAAGCAGACCAAGCTCGGAGAATTTCTTTGCCTGACGGATTTGGCCAAAGTTGCCGGAGATCGTTCCGGTGAAGTCCTTAGTAACTGGATGCGCCTGATCGGAACCATTGAATTTTTAAAGGAATTTGAACTCAAGTATAATTCAAATTTCAATATAGAAAAATACAACCAGCTCAGAATGGAGGCCGGAACCGTGAGGGCCAGATTATCAGCAAAACAATGGATCAAGGAAACTGCTGCAATCGGGATCATTTCAGAGCAAGGACGATACGGGGGTACCTATGCCCATAATGCCATAGCTCTAGAATTCTGTTCGGTTATTAGTCCAGCTTTTAAACTTGGTGTTTATGTCGATTACCTCAACCTGAAAGAAAATGCAGCCCAGAATATGCTTGCACAATACGAGTTTTTCTTAACAAAAATAGGGGACGATACCTTAGAAGCTAACAGGCTCGCTTCAGACTTATTGGATAATATTAAACAGATAAAAAAGGCCGATTGAGTTTGTTGTAAAATCTAAAGTTGTCACATCTGACAACTTTAAAAATTGACCAATAAGAATCGTGATTCTGCCCTCGGCTGTCTCTCAGGTAGTGATCAAGGAGAATTAAAAAACAAAAAAAATGAAAATCAGAATCAAAGGAAACAGCCTCCGATTAAGATTAACCCAATCTGAAGTTGAACAACTACATCAAGAAGGCCTAGTCCAAGAAGTTATCATGTTGGGCGTAGACCCTTCAAAGCATTTGCACTACAAAATTACGAAAAGTAAGGATAATGTTATAAATGCGGATTACAATCCCAATCATATAATCGTAACCGTCCCTGAAAACTTGCTAGCAACATGGGCAACCACCAACCAAGTAGGATTGGAGCATCAAATAAAACTCAACGAAACGGAACAGCTTTCTATACTAATCGAAAAAGATTTCAAATGCCTGCAAGAGCGTTCCAATGAGGATGAAAGCGACATGTTCCCCAACCCCGATGAAGGTACCCTAAAATGTTAACCTAGAGATGCGTAAGGTCGTAATGCTTACGACCCAGTTGCCAAAGAATCAAGAAAAATATTCGGCTATCCAATATATAGTTATTTTTTGAAAAGCTTGATTAAATTATCTGTGACATCTTTTATCTTAGCATTATCAATTGTTCCTATTTTTTTTATGATAATGTTTTCATCAGCTGTGAAAATTCGAGTTATACGAATATAACTGGAACGTTGTAAGCTACCTGATTTTAAATCAGAATCGTTTAGAGATAAAGTAAAATGGTCTTTATTTTTATATTGGCTGGTAATTTGACATAAAATAATATCATCACCTACCAGATTTGCCAAAACTAAGGCCGGTCTTCTTTTACTAGACGATAAATCAGAAAAGGGGAAAGGAACAACGACTACATCTCCTTTTATAAATCTTGCCATGCTTCATCTTCTTCGGGTGATAGCCAATCTTTTGCCAATACTTTTTCACTTGCAAAATGAGTTAACGTCACATCTTTATCTGGGATAGTATCCTTTTTAAGGTAATCTATCAATTTTTTTTTATCAGAAGCAGGCAGTTGTTTTACCAATGAAAGTATTTGGTTGAAATTTAAAGGTAAATATAATTTCAAATTATTCTCCATTTTCGATTTTATTTTGAAACGAAAAATATTGTTATGGAATTAAGATATGTTCCACTTTACCAAAGATACAAAACAATTGGGTAGCTTTCCATACTAATCGAAAAAGATTTCAAATGCCTGCAAGAGCGTTCCAATGAGGATGAAAGCGACATGTTCCCCAACCCCGATGAAGGTATCCTAAAATGTTAACCGCGTAGAGACGCTATGCGTGGCGTCTCATATGTGGGTAACATTTCATTATACGCAAAAAAGCAACCCAAAATTTGAATACATGAACACTCTTTCATATTTTTGTATATAAAACCCATAAAAAATAGGACAATGTGATTTTCATCACGGAACCAAAGCCCAAAAAGCTTTTACTTTGCATTATAATTATTAAAGAAACTTAAAAATCAATTAAAATGAAAGTAGAACAAATATATACAGGGTGCCTTGCACAAGGAGCTTACTACATTGAAAGTGACGGAGAAGCTGCCATCATTGACCCCTTGAGAGAGACCGCACCGTATCTTGAGAAAGCAAAGGAAAACAATACAAAAATTAAATATATTTTCGAAACCCATTTCCATGCAGATTTTGTTTCTGGGCATATTGATTTAGCAAAAAAAACAGGTGCAAAAATCATATATGGCCCGAACGCAGATACCGCTTATGAAAAGCATTTGGCCAAGGACGGAGAAGAGTTTCAGCTTGGAAAAGTGACCTTTAAAATATTGCATACACCCGGGCATACGCCGGAAAGTACAACTTTTTTATTGAAAGATGAGCAAGGAAAAGAACACGCGATCTTCACCGGAGACACTTTGTTTATTGGAGATGTTGGCCGCCCCGATCTTGCTCAGAAAAACGGCAGCCTCACCAAGGAAGATCTTGCCGGATGGTTATACGATAGCTTACGCAACAAAATCATGACCTTGCCGGATGACGTCATCGTTTATCCTGCGCATGGTGCCGGTTCTGCCTGTGGTAAAAATATGAGTAGCGAAACTTGGGATACTTTGGGCAACCAAAAAGCAAATAATTACGCGCTTCGGACAGATATGACCAAGGCAGAATTTATCAAAGAAGTAACCGATGGCCTGTTGCCACCACCCGACTATTTTGCTAAAAATGCCAAGCTGAATAAAACAGGATACGAAAGCATAGATGCTGTTATGGAAAGGGGAGCTAAAGCGCTTTCGCCCCGTGAATTTGAAGTAGTGGCAAACGAAACGGATGCTTTAATCTTGGATGTCCGCAGCAAGGAGACTTTCGTCAAAGGCTTTATCCCCAACGCGATCTTTATCGGCTTGGATGGTAGTTTCGCGCCTTGGGTTGGTGCCTTAATTCCCGATTTGATGCAGCCCATCTTGATTGTTGCCGAAAAGGGTAGGGAAGAAGAAACCGTAAAACGATTGGCTCGTGTGGGGTATGATAATGCTATTGGTTACCTTGATGGTGGCTTTGAAGCATGGGAGGAATCTGGAAAAGAAGTAGATCGAATTGAAACGATTGATGTATCTGCTTTTGCGGAAGCATATGATGAAAAAATTAGTGTACTCGATGTTAGAAAACCGACAGAATGGAAAAGTGAACACATCGAAACGGGGGCAAACTTTCCGCTAGATTATATCAATAAGCATATGAGTGAGGTCAATAAAGAGGAAACCTATTATATGCATTGCCGGAGTGGGTATCGCTCTACAGTTGCTGCCTCTATTTTGAAAGCTAGGGGATTTGAAAAGCTCATCAATGTACAGGGCAAGTTTGATGACATAGCTGCATCCTCTATTCCGACGACGGTCTATGTTTGCCCTTCGACATTGAAATAAAAATTTGATTTTAAACAAAAAAAACGTAGAGACACGATGCATCGTGTCTCTACGTTTTTTTGTTCATTATACTAAACCGCATATGAACTTGAAATCATTCTTCCCAATTGTAGAAAGCGTTGCCGGATATTCCAAAACCGATTGGCGTAAAGATATTGTTGCAGGGATCACCGTCACGGTAATGCTCGTGCCGCAAGGAATGGCTTACGCTATGCTGGCAGGGCTGCCCCCGATCTATGGTTTATATGGTGGTCTGATTCCGCTGTTGTTATATGCAATCTTGGGTTCTTCCCGACAAATGTCCATAGGCCCGGTTGCCATTTCTGCACTTTTAATTCTCGCTGGAGTAAGCCGCTTGGCAGAACCCCTTTCTGAAGCATATATCAATTTAGTTTTAGTGGCCGGGTTATTAATCGGAATGGTGCAATTATCATTAAGCGTCTTCAGGCTGGGCTTTCTCGTCAATTTCATTTCCCATCCCGTTATCGTCGGCTTCACTTCGGCAGCGGCCATCATTATTGCCATCAGCCAACTGAAAGATTTTCTGGGGATACCGATTCCCCGCTTTTCCCACCCTGCCGAAACAGCACAATATGCTTTTCAAAATTTGGAACAAGCCAACTGGATTTCGATAGCAATGTGTATCGGAAGCATGGTGGTGATGTTCATTTTGAAAAAAATAAATAAAGCCATTCCTGGAGCTTTAATTGTCGTTGTCATCGGAACCTTAATTACTTGGTTGGCCAATGGCGAAAAGTTGGGTATAGATATGGTGAAGGGTGTTCCTGAAGGCTTGCCTGCTTTCCAAATCCCTACGATGAACCTAGAAACGATTCGCATGCTTTTGCCAACGGTTTTTACCGTAACCATTATCGGTATTGTAGAAAGTATCGGCATCGCAAAAGTCATCCAATCTCGGCATCAGAATTATACGATTCGCCCCAATCAAGAATTCTTAGCACTAGGTATTTCAAAAATCGGTGGTGCTTTTTTCCAAGCCTTGCCCACATCCGGAAGTTTTACCCGTTCCGCTGTAAATGATGAGTCAGGTGCAAAATCCGGTTTTGCTTCTGTCACGGCAGCCTTGCTCATTGGCCTGACCTTATTATTTTTGACACCACTATTTTATTATTTACCCAAAGCAGTATTAGCTGCCATTATATTGTTAGCTGTTCGGAATCTTTTTGATTGGAAGGAGGCCAAACACCTATGGGAAACCCACCGCCCCGATTTTTTTATGATGCTCGCTACTTTTTTTGTGACCTTAATTTTGGGTATCGAAGAAGGGGTACTGGCCGGCGTATTGTTGTCTATAGCAATGGTCTTGTTCCAAACTTCTAAACCTCATTTTGCTGTTTTAGGAAAACTACCCAATTCTCCCGCATATAGAAATGTCTTACGTTTTGATAAGGTGAACCAGCCGGATGATATTCTCGTCGTTCGATTTGATAACCAATTGTATTTTGCCAATGCCAGTTACTTTTTGGACATCATCAAGGAATTGACGATAGAGAAAGGAGACGAATTGAAACTCTTGATTCTAGATGCGACGAGCATGCACGATATTGACAGTACGGGATTGCATGCCTTAGAAGAAATGCTTGCCTTCTTGGAGCGGCGCAATATTGAACTTTATCTCTCTGGAGCGATTGGCCCAGTGCGGGATAAATTGCAATTGGCTGGGTTAGCTCAAAAAATAGGGGAGAAGAACCATTTTCTAAGGATTCATGATGCGGTGGTGTATTATCAAAATTCGGGTAAAGGGAATGGAACAGGATGGTTGCCGGAGGCTTTACAGTCTAATATTGATTTTGAGTAGGCTAATAATTACGGTGCTATTTTTTAATCATCAACAGATTTGGTCGTGCTGCTAAGATTAGCCCATTTATGGTGAAAAAATAAATACCAAAAAACAGCGATTTTTATTTCAAAATATGAAAGAATGTTCATACATTTAACCGCCTTAATTAAAAGTAATGTTACTTTATTTTAGTAGTGGGCCATACAAAGGATTGAATCCAATTAATTAGGATGAAAAATAGCATTATTCATTAAAAATAAATTTCCTACTGCGGGAAGGAATCCCTTTAGGGGGCAGGGTGAGCGAAAGGAGGGTAGAAATTTATTTTTCCACCAGTCAAAACGAAACACGGAATGAAATATGGATTCGTAATAGATAACAGAAAATGCATCGGTTGCCATGCCTGTACGACGGCTTGCAAGTCGGAGCATCAAGTTCCCGTAGGCGTGAATAGAACATGGGTGAAACAAGTCGAAAAAGGAATCTTCCCCGATACCCGCCGCCTGTTTTCCGTCATGCGCTGCAACCATTGTACGGATGCGCCATGTGTAGAAATCTGCCCCGTAGAAGCATTGTTTGTTCGGGAGGATGGTATTGTTGATTTTAACAAAGATCGCTGTATCGGCTGCAAATCTTGTATGCAAGCTTGCCCCTACGATGCCTTATACATAGATCCAGATACGAGCACGGCTGCCAAGTGCAATTATTGTTCGCATCGGGTAGATATTGGTTTGGAACCGGCCTGTGTCAATGTTTGTCCGGAGCATGCCATCATTTCCGGAGATATGGAAAATCCAAATACGGAAATTGCCCAATTGCTTTCCCGGCAACAAACCAAAGTCCGCAAACCGGAGAAAGGAACCGTCCCGAATCTATTTTACATTGATGCTGATGATGCTTCTTTGGTGCCAACAGCGACGGCAAAAGATGGGCAGTATTTGTGGAGTGGGCAATCCCTCGGGGTAGGGCATTTTGCCAAGGCAGCAGAAAAGATGGCCTTTTCAAATGGTGATGTTGTGCAGGCATTGTTGGAGCGGGATAATGCCGTTACGGCGAAAGAATTGGCAAAAAATGGTGCGGCCAAATCGGTAGAACTCATGATGGGAAAAGCACGTCGTGCATATGATGTTGCAGATAAGGGCATTTTATGGGGCTGGGAAGTTTCTGCTTATGTTTGGACTAAGGCGATTGCGGCAGGGGCATTTCTCGTGCCGTTTCTGGCCTGGGCGTTCGGGTTGGCTACTGTGAATCCGATGGTGCAATGGATTGGAATTGGATTAGGCTTGCTTTTCTTGGCCATAACTGGAATTTTATTAATAAAAGACCTAGATCGTCCGGATAGATTTTTGTCGGTTTTATTTCGGCCACAGTGGAATTCTTGGTTAACAAAAGGTGGCTATGCGATTACACTTTATGGTGGTTTACTGACTTTGCTTGGAGCGGCTACATGGCTGGGTTGGAAAGGACTCGTGATGCCCGTAATGTGGTTAACCGGTGTCACTGCTGTAGTCGTTGCCATCTACACCGCCTTCCTTTTTGCACAAGCAAAGGGACGCGATTTCTGGCAAAGCCCAACACTTGCTTTACATATGCTGATCCATAGTTTCATGGCGGGTGCTGCTGTCTTTGGTATCTTGAATCTTTTTATGGAGGGTAGTGAGAACTGGTTGTTGTTTATAAAAAATACCATGTTGGTTAGTTCGGGAATTAACCTTTTCGTGATGCTGATAGAGTTGACCATAACGCACCCGACAGAAGATGCTAAAAGAACAGTAGATATGATTCTAAAAGGACGGTATAAAAATACATTTTGGTTCGGTGTTTTATGCTTTGGAAATATTTTGCCCATAGCCATTTTGTTTTTTGCTGGAGCCAACAGCATCATGTTAGCCATTGCCGGAATTATTATTTTAATAGGAATTTACCTTACAGAAAATATTTGGGTAGAAGCACCACAACGTATTCCGCTAAGTTAACCGTAGAGACGCGATGCATCGCGTCTAAAAATGTAAAGACGTATTTGATTACGGCTGTGTATAAATAAAAATCATGGGAAATAAAAAACCATCTTTCATAGAAAAAATAGCAGAAAAACTGCACCTCATTCCGAACCTTCATAAAGAAGAGGAAAGCGCACCTGTTCAGCGGGTGGCACCTGAAGGGGAACTGACCCAATTCCCACCTATGGAAAAGTGGGACGACTGGGAAGAGTACGAGGCAACCCAATACCAGAACAAGGTAAAGAAACGATACACCATCGTGCCAACAACCTGCTTCAATTGCGAAAGTGCTTGTGGCCTTACCGCTTATGTAGATAAAGATAGTAACGAAATTCGCAAGTTCGAGGGAAACCCTTATCATCCCGGAAGCCGTGGCCGAAACTGTGCCAAAGGGCCGGCAACCATCAACCAGATTACCGATCCCGATAGGATTTTATACCCCTTGAAAAGAAAAGGGAAACGAGGATCGGGAGAATGGGAACGGGTGTCGTGGGACGAAGTGCTGGATGATATTGCCGCAAGAATGCGTAAGGCCATTCAAGAAAAAAGACACAATCAAATTGCTTACCATGTTGGTCGGCCTGGACATGAAGGATATGCTAACCGAGTCATCCAAGCTTGGGGCGTAGATGGCCACAACAGCCACACCAACATCTGTTCCTCTGGGGCAAGATTTGGATACAATATATGGTATGGTTATGACAGGCCTTCACCGGATCATGCCAACGCTAAATTTATCCTGCTGATTTCTGCACACCTCGAAAGTGGGCATTATTTCAATCCGCATGCCCAGCGGATTATCGAAGCCAAAATGAAAGGAGGAAAACTAGCCACGATGGATCCGCGCTTGTCCAACACGGCGAGCATGTCCGATTACTGGATGCCTTCCTATCCCGGAACGGAAGCAGCAGTGTTGTTGGCTATGGCAAAAATCATCTTAGAAAAAGGTTTGTATAATCGGCCATTTTTGGAAAATTGGACGAACTGGGAAACGTATCTCGAAAAAAGACATCCCGACACCGCAGTTACTTTTGAAAATTATATTGAAAAAATGATCGGAGAGTATGCGGAATATACTCCGGAGTTTGCGGAAAAAGAAAGTGGGGTAAAAGCGGAGATGATTCGAGAAGTTGCGGTTAAGATTGGGGAGGCCGGAGAGCGTTTTGCTACCCACAACTGGCGGAGTGCTGCTAGTGGTAATTTAGGGGGTTGGTGTGTGTCCCGTTGCTTGCATTTTCTCAATGTATTGACGGGAAGTGTAGGTACTGTTGGGGGAACTTCTCCTAATAGTTGGAATAAATTCAAACCCAAATTTTTTGATACCCCGCCAGCACAAAAATTCTGGAACGATGTCCACTTCCCGAATGAGTACCCAATGGCCATGTTTGAAATGAGTTTCCTCTTGCCACATTTTCTAAAAGAGGGTAGGGGAAAAATGGATGTCTATTTCTCTCGGGTCTTTAATCCGGTCTGGACCTATCCCGATGGCTTTACTTGGATGGAAGCTTATCTGGATGAAGCGTTGTTTGGTTTGCATATTGCCATGACACCCACTTGGAACGAGACGGCTTTCTTTGCCGATTATGTTTTGCCAATGGGACACTCTGCCGAACGGCATGACCTTAATAGCTATGCCACCCATTCCGGCATGTGGATCGCTTTCCGACAACCCGTATTACGGGAAGCGGCACGACGGGCTGGAAAAAAAGTAAACTTCACCTATGAAGTTAACCCTGGCGAAGTTTGGGAAGAAGATGAGTTTTGGATTGAATTGAGCTGGCGCATTGATCCCGATGGTAGCTTAGGCATCCGGAAACATTTTGAATCGCCTTATCGTCAAGGAGCAAAAATTACCATTGAAGAATATTACCAGTATATTTTTGAAAATACAAAAGGCTTGCCGGAAGCAGCCAAAAAAGAAGGCTTGACAGAACTGGAATACATGCAAAGATATGGTGCCTTTGAGGTAGAAAAGCACAGTTACAAAAAACATGAATTTACCCTTTCGGAAAAAGAATTACAAGGAACGGAAATCGAGGAAAAGACAAATATTATCCGAAAGGATGGAAAGGCCATTGGGGTAATGGTTGACGGTGTGCCTCGTGTCGGTTTTCCAACGCCTTCTCGAAAAAACGAATTTTATTCGCAAACAATGGTGGATTGGAAGTGGGAGGAATATGCGATACCGACTTATATCAAAAGTCATATCCATCAAGAGAAACTGGATCGGGAAAAAGGCGAGTATGTATTGTTACCAACTTTTCGATTACCCACCTTGATTCACTCCCGTTCGGGCAATGCAAAATGGTTGGTAGAAATCTCTAACCGCAATCCCATTTGGATGCACCCTGAAGAGGCCAACCGTTTTGGATTTAAAACTGGAGACTTGGTTCGCATCAATACGGATATTGGTTACTTTATAGACAAGGTATGGGTCACGCAAGGGATGAAGCCCGGTGTGATTGCCTGTTCCCATCACCTTGGGCGGTGGCGGCGACCACAAGATAAAACAGGAAACCGTTGGGCGACCAATACCGTTAATATTCAAAATGACGGAAATGGTGGCTGGAAAATGGAAACGGTTTCTGGGATTCGTCCTTATGAAAGTTCGGACAAAGACACCAAGCGGATATTTTGGTCGGACGGTGGCGTACATCAAAATATTACCCATGCCGTACACCCCGACCCTATTTCGGGTATGCATTGTTGGCATCAAAGGGTCAGAATTGAGCAACCACATGCCGGAGATAAATATGGAGATATATTTGTAGACACTAAAAAGTCTCATGAGAATTATAAAGAATGGTTGGCCATGACCCGACCTGCCCCTGGTCCTGATGGTTTACGGCGGCCTTTGTGGTTTAAACGCCCACTAAAACCGGTGAAAGAAGCCTACTACCTGAAGAACATGGATGAGAATGGTATGGTGAAGGAGTGAAGATTCCCAGACAAAAATTCTGAAAGCACCAAGCTGCTGGTTAGCTTTGAGTCAACCAGTAACCTTGTGGAAAAAGTGCTGTTATGTCACAGAGAAAATAAAAATACTTTAAAGAGATAATCTTCAACTTTACATTTGCTTTATTGGTATATCATCTTAAGATATTTTTTGACATAAAAGATGCTATGGAACATTACTATTCTTGCTTTAAAAACAAGATAGTTACGGAACTATTTTTTTTTATATATTTTAGTCACTCTAAAGCTGATTTTTACCTAATATGGCATCGTATTTGGTCTTGATGTTTCAGTCCAACATTACAAAAAAAAAGGTGGCTTTTTATCATACAAAAAAGCTACAGGAATTCTCTCCAATCTATCCTTTATAAAAAACGATCTCTTTTTTCCTAATAATAAAGATTTATGTAAGATCGTCACGCCTACGATTTCCCTCTCTGGTAATCATACCTATAGCCTCCCTGTAAACAAGTTCTAATATATCTCTTCAGTCCAAATCATGAAATATGAATATTGATCCTTCTTCTAGTGTTCTTCAACATTTATCTGGTTTAAAAAAAACAAGTGTAGTATTGTTGTATGCAACAATCGTATTGTGCTGTATCAAAATAGAAATTGGTTTTGCCAACAATATAGATAACCGCTTCAATACCAATTTTCTAATAGAAACGGAAATCAAAACTTTAAAAAGTTATAAAGAAAAAACGGAAATGAGCATGCCGGAAGCAGCGCCCTTAATCCTCACGCCATCAGCATTTAATGTTGTGGAAGGGAGTACGGGTATAACCATCAATGTAGAGACCCTTGATGAAGATGAAGAAGTGCCGGGCGGCTTAGTTTATAATCTTATTGGAACAGTGGATGAGGCGCTGTTCTCTATTACTACTAATACGGGAGAGATATCATTCTTGTCCTCTCCTGATTTTGAAGCGCCTCTTGATGTAGGGGGAGATAATATTTATAATATTACTGTGGAAGTGTGTGATACGGAAACACTTTGTGCACAGAAAGATTTTCAAATTACGGTATTTAATATAGACGAAGATGGCGACGGTGTTACAGGCCCTATGGAACCGGATGATCTTGATCCTTGTGTGCCGAATATTCATGGGGTACCGATGGGGGATTGTGATGGGGATGGCTTAACAAATGGGCAGGAAGATACAAATGGAAACTGGGTCTGTGACCTGGGAGAAACTTGTGCAAATAATCCAGATATGGATGGCGATGGTTTTTTGGACGGGGAAGAGGTGAATGGCCCAGATGGAAATCCCGCGACGCTCGAAGATAATTCTGATCCCCTGAACCCTTGCGACCCCAATCCTTTTCATACGCCCGGTGGCGATTGTGATGGAGATGGCTTGACCAATGAGGAAGAAGATGTTAATGGCAATCAGATTTGTGATTTGGGGGAAACCTGTGCGGATAATCCAGATATGGACGGCGATGGCATCTCGGATGGGGTAGAGGTTGCGAATGGTACTGATCCCCTGAATTCTTGTGATCCGAATATGAATGGTGCTCCGAATGGCGATTGTGATGGAGATGGTTTGACCAATAGTCAGGAAGATCTAAATGGAAATGGTGTATGTGATACGGGCGAAACCTGCCTTGATAATCCGGACACGGATGGCGATGGCTTTTCTGATGGGGTAGAAGTTGCCGATGGCACAGACCCGTTAAGTGCTTGCGATCCGAATCCATATACGATTGGTTCGAGTGATTGTGATGGAGATGGTTTGACCAACGGAGAAGAAGATACAAATGGAAATGGTATTTGTGATGAAACAGAAACCTGTGCGGATAATCCGGATACAGATGGTGATGGTATTGCAGATGGGGTAGAGCTGGCAAATGGAAGTAATCCTTTGCTCGCATGCGATCCCAATCCATATGGTGATCCGAATGGCGATTGCGATGGAGATGGCTTGAGCAATGGTGCAGAAGATGCCAATGGCAATGGTAGTTGTGATGGAACAGAGACCTGCGCGAATAATGCGGATATGGATGGTGATGGGATTCTTGATGGAGCAGAAGTTACAGATGGTTCGAACCCTTTAGATGCTTGTGACCCCAACCCTTCCATCTTTCCGGGAGTAGATTGTGATGGCGATGGCTTGACCAATGCTGAAGAAGATGTGAACGGCAATGGTATTTGTGATGCTGGCGAAACCTGCGCGGATAATCCGGATACAGACAACGATGGCATTCCAGATGGGGAAGAAATTACAAACGGGAGTGACCCACTAGCATCATGCAACCCCAATCCTTATGGCGACCCGAATAGCGATTGTGATGGCGATGGCCTGACCAATGGAGAGGAGGACGCCAATGGAAATGGAGTCTGTGATGGATCAGAAACTTGTCCGGATGAACCAGATATGGATGGTGATGGTATTCTGGATGGCGAAGAAATTGCAAACGGTACAAATCCCTTAAACGCCTGTGACCCGAATCCTTCTACTTTTCCGGGAGCAGATTGTGATGGCGATGGCTTGAGCAATGCAGAAGAGGATGTAAACGGCAATGGTATTTGTGATGCTGACGAAACCTGTGCAAATAATCCAGATACAGATTATGATGGTATTCCGGATGGTGTAGAACTTGCAAATGGCAGTAACCCAGTGCTCCCCTGTGACCCGGATCCATACGGTTATCCAGATGGGGATTGTGACTATGATGGTTTAACAAATGGAGATGAAGATGCGAATGGAAATGGTATCTGCGATGCAAATGAAACCTGTGCCAATCATTGGGATAAAGATGGGGATGGTATTCCAGATGGGGCAGAAGTAGATGGCGGATATGATCCTTTTGATCCTTGCGATCCTAGTGCATATCTGGTGCCGGAAGCAGATTGTGATGGCGATGGTTTGACCAATGCTGAAGAAGATGTCAATGGCAATTATATCTGTGATGTCGGCGAAACCTGCGCGGATAATCCCGATATGGATAATGATGGTATTCCGGATGGTGTAGAACTTGCGAATGGTAGTGATCCCTTTAATGCCTGTGATCCCAATCCATATGCTGCTCCCGCTGATGATTGTGATAATGATGGCTTGACCAGTGAGCAGGAGGATACCAATGGAAATGGTATTTGTGATGCCGGTGAAACTTGTGCGGATAATCCGGATACGGATGGTGACGGGATTTCAGATGGGACAGAGTTGGCCAATGGTACAGATCCATTAAGTGCTTGTGATCCTAACCCGTATGCTGATCCTTCCGGAGATTGCGACGGGGATGGTATGACCAATGGAGCGGAAGACACGAATGGAAATGGTATCTGTGATGGGGGAGAAACTTGTGCCGACGTTCCCAATGATCCGGCTGCTACTACGATAGCAGATTTCGAAGGGAATACTAATTTTGAAACGGAAATGGATGCAATATTTAAAGAAGATGTTGCCATCGGTGGAGACTTGTATGTTTTTGGCCAGATTTATCAACCTTCTGACCGGAAACTGAAGGAGAATATCGAAACTATGGAAAATAGTTTGGAACAATTGAAAAGAATTAACCCAGTCACGTATGATTTTAAAACTGAAGAATATGGTGCATTGAATTTGCCGGAAGGAAAACAGTATGGCGTGATTGCCCAAGAATTGGAAAAGGTTTTCCCTGATTTTGTGAAAGATGAACTGGAAACCAGCATGGATGGCGTGACGATTAAGGCGGTAGACTATAACAAGTTGATTCCGATTCTTGTTGCTGCTATTCAGGAATTAAATGCTGACCTCGAAGCCAAGGATAAAGAAATTGCGGATATGAAATCTACCATTGCGGAAATTGCCGAGATTAAAGCGACCCTTGCAGAATTACAAAAAAATATGTTGAAAAAATCTGATTAAATTGTATTTTTGTTTTTGAATATTTTGCTAATATTGATCTCAATATCATTAATTAGGCACCGTTAAGCCGATAAGATTCCTCCCCATATCCCCCTCCCGAGGGGGAAATGGCCTTTCGGCATTAGAGCGATCTCCCCCTTGGGAGGGGGCGGGGGGAGGATTTGCGCAACCCATAATAAATTTATCTCACTTTTATAAAAAATAAACCATGTCCACTCCCCCTTTCCCACGTCCCAAAATTAGTTGGTATCTAACCTTCTGTCTGTTGCATTTTTGTATATTAAAAAGTGCTGCGGAAAGTTATATTTATGTGGAGAACAATTCTTCGCTGAGTTTTTCTGTTTCTTCTAGCCAAACAGGGTCGCATACTATGGATAGTGACGAATGGTGGGGCATGAATAATGGGACGATTGCCCCTTGGCAAATGAATACCAATGTGCTATGGTCTAATCGAGATGCAGGGATTCATTCTGGGACTGATTTTTTCCTTACGGCAACGCTTACTTCCGGCACGGAAAGTATAAACCTGAAGATGTGGCTCAACGGAAACTTTATAGGAAGTGATATGTGGCATTCTCTCGACGGGTCGGATTTTAGTCACCCTTGGTATGATGATCGAAATTTCCATACACAAACTTTTAGCCTTAACGGCAAAACCATTACGGTGAAATATACGGCCTATGCAACAGGGGGTTATGATGATATTCGCTACGTTATTCAGGAGCATGATCCTTTTCTGATTCCGGCTGAAGAACGAGCCGACCCGAATACCTTAAATGTTTTATCCTATAATATCTACATGCTGAGACCACCGATTTCTTTATCGGATCAAAGCACAAGGGCAAATCATCTGCATCAACATGTAGATGGGTACGATGTGATTATCATCAATGAAGCTTTTGATAATTCCGCTAGGGATATTTTAACCAATAATCTTTCTACAGAATATCCTTATTATACGGATGTGGTAGATGAGTCTGGATCAGTTGAGGATGGAGGTGTCTTAATTTATAGCCACTGGCCTATCGAATTTTCTGATCAAATTGTTTACAATGATTGTGATG
>JAHDGC010000009.1:15732-19591 GCA_020627865.1 Saprospiraceae bacterium
AATACAGAAGAGCCGGTCTATCTTGGCCATCCTTTTACGTATGATTATTTGGTGAGCAGCTATGCCGATGCCCCTTACCAAGAATATCTCGATTATGTCATGTATGAAAAAGCACACCTGACTCCAGATGTACAAACCAATAACGTTATTATCCTCAGAAGCATGGCAAATGATATGTGGGATATTTTTGATTTCTCCGATCATCTTGCTGTGCATGGTCATTTTCAATTCCCCGAAATCACATGTCCTCCTGATTTGGTCTTGGAGAATACCCATGATACAGGCACACAAACTTTCATTGCAGGAAATAATATCTCCTCTACGGAAACCATTTCTGGTGATGCGAATATTGAGTATAGTGCGGGGCAATGCATAGAATTGGGTAGTAATTTTACGGTGGAACTGGGGGCTAGTTTTTATGGGCATATTGAAGGTTGTCAAAATCCGTAGTATTATACTAAACGGCTAAACCTACATGACGCAGCCAGGTTAACACTGATTTTACTTGAACCATTAAGAAGTTTAGAAAATTAAGAAAACAACAAGTTGTTTCTTTCTTAATAACCTTAATGGTTGGTAATATTACATGCTTTGTATTTCCATTGTTTAATAAGCCTTTTAGTATCTATACTAGATTTAATCCCAAATCGGTTACTTTGTCCTGCAAATGCATTATCTTTATATTTCATATATAGCTGCTACTACTTACCTGAGTTTAAGATCAGAAATTTACACCATTACAATAAGACAAAATGAAACGAGCACTTCTATTGGCCGGACTCTGTCTGCTACTAGGTCAAGTACGAACACAAATTATCTATGACGAAATCCCTCAAGTTGCTTATGACAATTATGCTGATTGTTACAACTATACTTTCTGGGATGATAATTTTAATACGACTATTACAGGGCCGAGAAAATTTAGTATCCAAACCAGCACTTTCGGTCTGAATGTCAACTATGATGATTTGTCTATTCAAAGCTTGAATATTAACCAAAATAATCAACAGGCTGAAGAGGCATTGGCAACAACAAAGGCCGACATCTTTCCGGTCGCACATAGTGGTAACATTAATTTTGCAGTCTTGCAGAACAATGTCGTTGTATACGAAAAAAGTGCAACGCCCACCAGCTTTGGGAATGCCGATAGCCAAATGGCTGAATATGGCACTTGGTTGAATCGGCGGTTTGTCAGTGCTTACTTGACCAATGGCAATCCATTTGAGTTTTACTTTACGGGCGTTGAATTTACCAACTGGCACAATCGTTTGAAAATGACTTTTCATGTGCGACCAACCATTACAATGGGGAACGGACAGTTGCAATTTTCCGTGGAGATTCCTGCTGTTTATAACAATCAATTTAATGATGGAACGACCTACGCTTTTGCCAATGCGGAAGATGCGGGTTTTGTTGTGAAGGGCGGCACTACAGCAGAAACCGTAGTCCTTTCTGGCAATATCATGACAGTAAGAACAGCAGCACAAAACTTACTTGCGGATGCTTCTTATGAAGTGAGTCTTGTTTTTTATGCTGCAAAAGAAAATTTATCTACCAGCTATGTACAACTTGCTGAAGAGGATGCGGAAGTTACACTTCAGGCTACCCAAAACTTACCCGATCAAAATCAACAACCGATCATTACATATAATGCAGATGAAGGCATTCATTATCTGGATATTCCAAAATACAATATGGGCTATGCCGATTGTACAAAAGCAGATTTGTTGCAAAATATTGCCATGACAATGCATAACACAACAAATGCAGATAGAAGCGTCCGGTTGTGTTTCCAGCAAATTTCATATGTTAATGTCGTAGGATTTAATTCCTTACTTCGGAATCATAACCTTGACCCGTCAGGCTTTCCAATACAGGTTTCCAAAAATTGGCATGCTAATCCCCAGTTGTTTTCTGGTGGTTGGGTTCGGGAGTATACCGAAATTATGGTGCCTGCCAATAGTACGGTTAATCTTAACTATACGCGCACGGGAGCACAATGGGGCGAGACTTATAGTGCCTCATCGCATCAGTTGAGTGTAGTTGGGGCAGGTGTTCCCAAAGGCGGTTGGCTAGAAGCGGCACTAGGAGGCTTTGGTGAAAATGTTACCCATTCCCCAGATTACATATACGGCAATTCCAATGTTTGTGATTATCGTCCTTTCCTCGTAACGAATCAAGCTTCTGGCGGCAATTCCGCAGAATGCTTGTGGACAGGCAATGTTGGCGGTATGGATATGTGGGTCTATGATGACGATACCGGCCAGCGCGTTTTTCAAAGTGAAGTGAAAACAAGATTTCAACGATATTCGCCCAACCTGACAGAGACATCCATTTCTGCTTATTCCGCTGATGGCAAGTTGAAACTGGATTATACTTTTTACCTCAACCGATCTGATGATATGATGCGGGTTTATTACAAAATTAAAATCAAGGCTTTGGAAAATGCATCTTTTAGCCGTTTTGATATTTTTCAAATGGGAGGAGATACTTATAATGTGTATAAAGCGCAATTGTTTTTTTGGGGAGACAAAACAGGTACGATAGGAGCACTTTTGCCAAACAATAATGGCGCTAATAATTATACGACTGCTGAGATTCCACTCACGGGTGAAGACCCCTGGATATGGGCTGGAGATGGCACCCTAATCGGAGACTTGAGCGATCTTGATATTGATACCAACAACGGAATGATTATACGGGAGTATAATGCTATGTTTGGTGGCGTATCTGCCAACATACCTTACTTTAGAGAACGGTCTAGCTCTGAAGGCTTTGCCAGTCTTTGGGGAGGAAACCCAACTTCTTATTGTTTGGTGCCGCCTCCGGGTGTGACCAGTTTTGCTGCGGGAGATTCTGTTGAGTTGCTGGTAGAAACAGTTATCTTGCCAAAAATGAATGGTGACTATTATGGCCCTAACAGTAATTTTGCAACAGCATTGGCTGCCTATGGCAATTCCGTAAATTTATTCTTTAGGGAGGTGCTAGGTAATGATATTGAATTGACTTCCCCGACTAATGCAGTTGATGCGACTTATCCACCGACCATCATGACGAATAATAATACGGCATTAGTGACAGTAACTGGTGGTAAAGGTTATGTGCCCCTCGTTTTCAAAGGTTTGGATAATATTACCGATCCACAATTATGGAAATCGGAAAATGATTGTTGGGAATTGGTGGATCAGTCGATCTGGGGGAAAGATTTTTGGCAGGCAGATTACCAACCTGAAACGGGATTGTTCGATTTGATTTATAACGTTAATCAAGACATTGCCGGAGATGGTGTAGCTACCAAAAGTTATTATCTTGGCCCAGTTCCTCCATCTCCAACTATTATCGTGCAAACAAACTACAACTATGAAGGTTGGACAATCAATAATGTCGTAGAAGTTTACGCAGGGGATTATACCCATTTTGCTCCAGCAATATTTGAGGGTGGTGTGGTTTCCCTTGGTGATGGGCAGTGGGAATGGACAGGCCCCAATAACTTTATGGCCAATACACGGAACATTGAATTCTTCTCTATTTCGGATGCTGATTTGGGGGTTTACACAGCTACCTACACGAATCCTTATGGTTGTACAACTACGCAATTATTTGAATTGTCCTGCATCGCATTAGATGAAAATGGAAATTGCATCGCGGCAGTTTGTGGTGGATACAGTCCAACAGCTTACGACCTTAGCGGTGCCCATACGGTAGATACAGATTTTGAAACGGTTGCTTACATTGAGTCTGTTGCAACGATTGATATGGGAATAACTATTAATTATGTAGCCGGAGATTCTATTGTATTAAATGCTGGTTTTGAGGTGCCACTTGGCGTAAATTTTTGTGCGCGGATTGAGGATTGTTT
>JAHDGC010000009.1:19691-24602 GCA_020627865.1 Saprospiraceae bacterium
ATCATGCTCTAATCTGTTCTGCACTGAAGTCAATAAACTGGTTGATAAGTTTTTGAATCTGAGCGCTAGCATCTTCAAGATGAGGATGATGTCCTCCTTCGACCCACCGAACGGTTACGTGATTGATGAACTTTATCCGCTCTTGCTGCTTGGTTCTGGAGAATAAGCCGTTTGTCCCCAAAATTAAAAGCGTTTGGCATTTTATTTTATTCAGGAATATCCGTGCTTGGTCTTCGGTTATTTGATAACACTCGGGAATAATCAAGCGAGGATCAAATCGCCAACGGAAGCCTTTACCCACAGGCTTTAAGGAACGTTCAATTATAATTTTAGAAGCTTCGGAAGATAAAGGACTAATAGTACTTTTCATTCGTTCCTGTATGGCTTCTTCTTTCGTCTTAAAAAGCGCTTGCTCCTTATTTGAAAAACCATGAAGTTTCATCTTTTTCGCCATTTCCATTTGCCGGTATGATCGCTGAAAATGTGATACAATATTTTCATCTTTCGTAACAAATGGAGCGCCAAGCCCATCTATGAAAACAAGCTTTTCCAGCATCTCCGGTTTTATTGCTGCTATAATTGCAGCGACTCCGGTTCCCATGGAGTGTGCAATAATTGAAAAACGTTTCCATTTTTGTTGTTCAATTATTTTTAAAATATCTACGGCATAATCCCAAAGGTAATATGCGCCACTCGGTGCTCTGTGATTCGAGAAGCCATGTCCAGGAAAATCCAAGGCCACTACATAATGGGTTTTTGAAATTTCGGGCGCGATTTTTTTGAAGCTGTCAGCATTATCTAGCCACCCGTGAAGGGCTAAAACAAGGGGATTCTTTTGGTCTCCCCATGTTTTGTATTCAATATTAAGCCCCTCAATACAAAATTTATTGAGTTCTGTCATGTCAATCAGGTATTTAGAATCTTTTCAGCCAAACTACTGTCCGCCAATTTTTTTAAAGCAAGTCTGTTGAATTTCCCATTTGGTGTTTTGGGAACTTCATCTATAAAATGGAGGTACTCTGGGACTTTATATACTTCCAATTCCTCTTTACAATGTAGTAGTATATCCTCTTTTCCCAAGTTCGATGCTTTATCCAAGACTACGAAAGCATATAATACTTCACCATATTCTTCGCTTCTAACACCGGTAACAACAGAAGACTTTATACCAGGAATAGCATGTAAGAAATCTTCTACTTCCTTAGGGCTAACCTTGATTCCCCTAGATTTAATCATGTTATCCATTCGTCCTTTGAAGTAAAGGTATCCATCTTCATCAAGTGTACAATAATCACCGGTATACAGTACTTTCTCGTTTGGTAGAGGGCCGTCCTTTAATTTTTCTGCGGTCTTCTCCGGCTTATTCCAGTACCCCTTCATTACGGTGGCTCCCCTAATCACGAGTTGTCCCATTTGATGTGGTTCTTCAATCCTGTTATTTTCTCCATCAACCAACCATAATTCTGTATTGGGTATTGCAATCCCTACGCTATCAGGTTTTGCATCAATATCTTTTGGAGGAAGGTAGGTGCAGCGTTTGCATTCTGTTAGGCCATACATGGAAAATATCTCGGCCTGCTCGAAAAGAGATTTCAACATACTGATATTTGACCGGGTGAGTGCAGCACCAGTATTCGTAACTGCCCGTATGGACGAGAGATCAAATTGCTTCTTTTTGCTTTGCTCAAAAAGCATCATAACCATTGTCGGGACTGCTGGGAAAATGGTGGCTTTTTCTTTTATGATTCTCTTGACCAAGAAAATAGGCCATGCCATTTCTCGTTCCAATAACAAGGTAGCTCCTTTTGATACAGACATGATCATTTGATAAAGTCCATAATCGAACGATAGTGGAAGGGCACACAATATTTTGTCTTCTTTCCTATAGCCCAAGTATGCGTTTAGGGAATTGGCTGCCGCAACCATATTTTGATGCGTAAGCATAACGCCTTTAGGTTCTCCTGTAGATCCCGAGGTGTAAATAATGGCACTTAGGTCAACACTTAATACCCGCTGGAATTTATTTTTATCATACGCCCCTGAGGATTCCAAGACGGAAGAAAAAGACTCGAATAGATTGCTCTGACTTGGTACAAGATCATCTGTTAGGAGTACTTTCTCTAAGCTATCTGTTTGGAAAATAGATCTTGCATTTTCGATAATTTCACCCCGGGTGATGAGTACTTTTGCACCGGAGTCTTTGAGGACATATGCTATTTTTTCGGGTTTCAACTCGGCGCCCATCGGGATAGCCACAGCCCCAGCTTTCAATGTCCCCCAGAAAGCGATTGCAGTTTCAATTGTATTGCCCAATAAAATTGCGACCCTATCTCCTTTTCTAATATTAATCTCCTTTAAATAGCTTGCAAGGCTTTGTGTTTTTTCCTCAAGTTGACTATAGGTAAGTTCGGTATTTCCGAATACGATGGCTCTTTTATCTGGATAGCCTTCGGCAGAAGCAGATAAAAATTCGTGAAGTAAATTAATCATATTTGTATAAGTTTTGGTTCTAATTTTGAAATTTTGTTAAAATCGACAACTACTTGTCTGCTGATGATATCCTCGGCAGTATCTTTTTTACGGATGAGGTAATTTTCATCATTGTAAGATAGCACCTCGACCGGGAACCCGTGGCTGTGGAATAAACCCGGAGAAGAAGTTGATCCGTAGGCTCCAGAATATTTCACGATGATGATGTCGTTCACATGGGTAGGTTTCATCTTAAGGTTTCTACCGAGTAGATCATCAGGGCTACAAAGTGGTCCGGAAACTTGATACTCAAGGGTTTTTTCGTCCTGTGCTTCGGATGAAATATTTTCCATAGGAAAATTCCGCTTTACGACTCTCCCTGTCCCAGCTGCTGAAGAATGGTGGTTTGTTCCTCCATTGGTGACAACAAATGTTTTCCCGTGGTTCTCCTTGATATTGTTTACGGAAACAGCATAATAACCGGCAGTACCGATTATGAATCGACCCGATTCCATGATGATTCTTGTGCCCGGAAACTTTTTGTTAAAATCGTTGAAAAGTGGGAACATTAGATTTCTAAATTCATCAATATCGAGTGCTGTTTGGTTGGCATAGTAGGGGATTCCCATACCTCCGCCAACATCTACCATGGAGAATTTACAATTGTATTTTTCACTGATCGTTTCGTAAAGTTGGAGGATGTACTTCGTATTTTCATATACAGATTTAGCATCCAAAATATTAGTCCCGTTATAAACATGAATGCCCCTTATGTTGACATTTTCCGTATTTAAATACTTTCCAAAATTATCCAGTACTCTAGATTCATCTATACCGAAATGGGTCGGTCTGCCACCCATTTTCCAAGGAGAACCTTCTGCCGAAAAATCGGGGTTTATCCGGATTGCAACATTAGCCGTTACCCCTAATTGTTTTGCAATACCCGAAATGCGTTCTAGTTCATTTTCTGATTCGACGACTAGGGCAAAGATCCCCAATTGAATTGCTCTTCTCAGTTCATAATCTTCTTTACAAGGCCCCAAGAAGATTATATCCTCCGGGATGGAACCTGCTTTGAGCGCAATTTCCATTTCAGTCAAAGAACAAACTTCCGTACAGGCTCCTTTTGATCGGAGCAGCTTAACGAGCGAAACATTCGGGTTTACTTTAAGGGCATAAAATACATCAACACATTGGGGTAGCGCATTTCTCAACCTGAGATAATTGTTGATTAATTTTTCTCCGTCGTAGATATACGACGGAGTTCCATATTCGCGAACTGCATTAAGAATTTTTTCTTTATAACTTTTCATAAGATTTAATCTTATTTTAGTGGTTTAATAAATTTTGATCCCGTATTTCAATTTTACTAAGCTGCAATGGCACTTCTTCGTTCTCGAGAAACGTAGTTGTAAATTGTTTCAACCGTATTGAAGTCTTTCGCTTCTATAGTATCTGGGTTTACCTCAAATCCGGGCAAATTATCCTCTAGGTAGGTTAAGAAAAACATGGAAGACAGCGAGTCCAACCCCAAATCATTCTTTAAATGCGAGTCAAACTGAATTTGTTCTTTCTTTAAGCCTGTAATGGAATCTAATAAACCTCCTTTGATTGAATCTAAAATTTCAGAATTTTTCATTTTTACTTTTTTTGATTAGGATTATCTTATTTATGGGCATAGGAATCTCCCTGCTTGCTAAAGCACCAATAATTAAAATATCCTTGTTTTGATAGAATAAGTTGAAAGGTAAGTTTGTTGTTATTTACTTGTCGGCATTAAACATATCATATTCAATTAACCAGTTCCCGTTCTCTTTTTTCCATAAAATGACATAAGAACCTTCGAATATGTGTTCCTTTTTTTCGTCTACGTATCCGAGCATGTGGCATCTTTGGAAGGCTACATCCATATCGCCCAGAAACTGCAATTCATCCTGAAAAAACTGTACTCGATCTACACCTTGAACGCTTTTCGCAAATTCCTGCTCGATTTCTGCCCGTCCTAGACTAGGCTTAACTCCGGGTTTCATGAAAACAGCTCCTTTGGTGGTGTATTCTTCCGATATACCTTTGGGGTCTTTATTGGCCCACTTTGTTTCAAATCGTCTGTCTGCAATATCAATAAGCTTTGCCTCTGTTAGAAGCATATCCTTTGAAATTGGTTTTGATCCAAAGTAATAAACCTTAGAACCATTGTAATCAATTGCAGGGTTACTCACTATTGGGTAACTGACATTTTTAGCTGTAAATTCCTTTTCTGTCTCTATCGTATTTTTACAAGAAAATAGGACAGTTGAAATCATGAATAAGGAAACGGTCGAAGCAAGTAATAATAAACCAGTCGAAACCATGAGCAACAATGTGAATAATTTTGTTCTTTCCATGATAAAATGATTTTGATTTTAAAAAATGTGAATTTTATAGTAATTAAATTAAAAATAT
>JAHDGC010000729.1 GCA_020627865.1 Saprospiraceae bacterium
CCTTGATGCTTACCTTATGAATATTGCCAAGAAAATGGGGAAAACCATCTACGGGTTGGAGCAAATTAGGGATCAATTTGATTTATTGGTTGGCAATGCTCCTAACAACCGGGAGCCGGAATACTTATCCATCTTATTTCATCAGACGCCGGTATATAAAAAGATGCTGGACATATATTTATCAGGAGATATTGACAGCATTGCCGCATTTCTCCAAGCAAATCGTGAGTTGAATACAGATTATGACTTGGTGAATAGGAACTATATTCAGGCGAAAAATTTCATCAATATCGCCAAAAAGCAATCGCTCTTTAGTGTTGTTGGAGCAGCGCATCTTCCGGGAGAAACAGGCTTATTACACACTTTACACAACAAGGGATACACGGTTCGTCCAGTAAATGCAACTTTCAACCACACCATAAAACCAGAAGATTTTTTATTAAAACTCCCTGAATGGCCTACTCATCGACAAACAACTACTTTTTACGAATTTAGTACACCTACAGTTCCCATAAAAATTGAGGCAGCCGGTACACCCTATGAAATATTTATATCGGCTGATATTGGGACAGGAAGCTTTTTCCAAAACACTACTTTTACAAAAACCACCTATACAGATGCGCTCGATCAAATTGAAAAAAATCTGCTCCAAAATACGGGCGGTCATGTACTAGAAAGAAAAAACATCCAAGGAGCAGATTGGTTGGCAATAGACATTAGAATAGCACAAAATACATCAGAGGCATTATCAAATTGGCGATTTAGAATCATTCCATACCACAACTACATCTACGTTTTCCAAATGGGTGCATTTTCACAAGCAGGACTGACAAATGAAGTTGCTGAGCGCTACTTCAATTCCTTCAAGCCCATTGATAATCCTCATAAGAAATGCCTCCAAAAACTATTCACAGATTTATCTGCTCCAGATAGTAGTGTAGCCACAAGAGCGAGAAAAGCACTCCATATATCAAATATAAGGCAACAGGATTTACCACTTGTTTATCAAGCCTTGGGGAAATCATATCCCGACGATCATAAAGATTTCGGTACCAAACATTTACTATTAAAAAAACTAAAACAAACCCAAGATCATAACACTTTTGTATTTCTTTCGGCTTTCGCCAAAAACAAAATACGCACGAGTTTACGAACGGAGACCCTTAACCTAATTATACAATACCCAAATAGTATTGCAGTTGATACTTTCTTAGCAATTCTGAGAAAATATCCTCAAACAAAGATTAGTTACGATGCTTACTTGCACATCAAAGACAATCTACATTTATTTCGGCAACATTATCCCGAATTTACCAAATTATCCATCCAAGCGAATACCATGCTGGAATATTTCAAATGGTCAACAGCTTGTTTAAAACAAAAAGAAAACGATTTCATCCTTCAAAACTTTAAACAGTATGAATTACTCTTGCTCCAATCAGGAGAAATTCAGGAAAGCTTGTATGCACTTGATCCAGATTATCTAGATGCGATCATAGCGTTTCTTGATTTTTTCCCTTTTAAAGAAAACTATGGCAATGCCCTAAAGGAGCATTTGCATAAGAGCAGGCCAAACCAAGTTTTCAACATGGTATCTTATTTGTTAAAACACCATCAACATATCGAGCAACAATGGATAGATTTATTACTGGACAGCAAACAAAATCATGTGGCCTTATTGGAATGCCTATACGAATATAAGCAACCCCAGTATGTCTTACCTCAATTATTCCAGCAGCAGCACATAGCAAAATCATTATTAGAAAAGGCTACAACTTACGAGTTTTACCCGAAAGATATTTCATTTTTAGGAGAACGGATATTGTTATACAAAGGGAAAGAACAAAAATTTTATTTACATAAACTTATGCAAGACAGAAATGGAGAGGCACTTCATTTTTTAGGGCTTGTAGGCCCTTTCCCCGTAAAAGAAAATGAAAAAGTTTTTGATCCTGAAATTATAGATTGGAATTATGATCCGATCATAGCATCAGACAATATAGAGCCGTTACTCCATACGATTCTGGAGTGGTATCAAGAATAAGAATAAAGCAACCACATAAAAATAATTCACCACAGATGACACAGATAACCACAGATTTTCTCACGCATTAGGGGCTAATCTGAGCAATCTTGTGGTGCAATCCACAGATTTATAATCGCATGCGATTTTTTGAGCAGGTTTTATTATCATAGATTTTATGCGATTGCAATAATAAGCAGGATAGATAATTTGGTTTTTAAGCAGAAAAGCGCAATCTTTATTTTTCCTAAAGAACATATAAAATGAACGATCTTTTCTCGCTTTCCGAACAGTTTCAACTTTCTTGGCCAGCTTGGGCAACTGCTTTTGCCGTAACCTTTCTAATCGGCTTATCCAAGGGAGGCGTGAAGGGCATGGGCGTGTTCATCGTTACCATGATGGCCTTTATTTTTGGAGGGAAAGCGTCTACAGGAATCGTATTGATCTTATTTATGCTTGGAGACATCATGGCTGTTTCGTACTACAGGCGGGATACTCAGTGGAAATATCTCCGACAATTGTTACCCGCCATGATGGTCGGGGTCTTGGTCGGGGTTTGGATTGGCAAAGACCTTCCGGAATTGTTATTCAAAAGGGCAATGGCTATCATTATTTTATTCAGTATTCTATTGCTTTTTTATTGGGAAAAATATCCGCCCAAAGAGGTTCCGGATAATCCCTTGTTTGCAAGATTTATGGGTTTTCTGGCTGGTTTTACCACTATGATTGGAAATCTAGCCGGCCCACTAGCTAGTATTTACTTTTTGGCCATCCGCTTGCCAAAGGCACAGTTTATCGGAACGGCGGCTTGGTTGTTTTTTATCATCAATATTTTCAAGTTCCCCTTTCATATTTTCGTCTGGGAAACCGTAACAATAGAAACCCTTGCCTTAAACCTCCGGCTTATACCCAGTACGGTGTTGGGGTTTGTAGCGGGTGTTTTTTTGGTAAAGTATATTAAAGAGCAACAGTACCGTTATTTAATTTTGTTTTTGACGGCCATTGGTGCTTTGGTGCTACTCATTCGATGAATCTAAGCAATAATGTCATCCTCCTCTATCTTACCTTCTAACTTTTCAATTTTATTGCGTAAACCATCGGGAATATCTACTTTTTGAAAAGTCGTATAATTATAGGTAACAATCCGATGTTGAGAAATGGCGACGATGCGATTATGTTTTTCACTGAACATATGGCATTCCATGAGGAATTTATCCTTTTCAATTTTCGTGACCTGCACCCCAAGATGAATCGTATCTGGATAGGTAACGGGGAAAATATATTTACAATCCTGCCAACCGAGGATAAAGCCAGCTTCATTCCCTCCTGGAGAAACGTCGTAGCCTAGTCTCTTAAAGTAGGCAATCCGACCAGTTTCCGACCAACGCAAGTAGATCACATTGTTGACATGTTGTGCAGCATCCATCTCTCCCCATTGCACGGGGATAGTTGCTGTTACGGGAAAATCTTTTAGATTCATGATTTCATCAGATAAGTAAGCAGAAAGACAAATATATCCCGCTGCATATGATATTGTATAACAACGCAAAGTTCGTTAATAAAAAACAATAAAAAGAAAATAAAATGATGAAATCATTATCCATTAAAATGATGTCTTTAAATGACAAAGAGGCTGCCTTAATTTATTTAAAGGCAACCTCTTTCATCATTTATTTAGTCATGAAATTTTACTCAAATACGATAAATGTCTTTGCAACATTTTCTCCTATGCTCAAAGTATAACTTCCTGCCGGAAGATCGTATACATCTAATTTTACGGTATTCAGCATGTTCGTTTGTACAGACAAAACCTGCCGCTTAACTATTTTTCCTGCTGCATCTGTAACCAGCAATTCGACACCTTCATTGACCGCCATAAAATCAATACTCACCGTTCCATCATATCTACTGACTGGGTTTGGATAAATATTGAATTCTCCAATACTACAAGCAGAGACAGCGATGACATCAGAATACTTAAACGTACCGTCCAAGTCAATCATTTTCAATCTATAGTAATTTTTCTCCATTGCAAACTGATGCATAA
>JAHDGC010000730.1 GCA_020627865.1 Saprospiraceae bacterium
TATCAAAATTCTCGGCGACTTATCGGGTATCTTATTTATTTCCGGTTCCCTAAACAATTATCCTTATATATACAAAATCCAAGAATAAATCCCTAATCATAATTCTTAAAATCTTATCTTTGCGCATCATAAAAAACAACTATTAAAAACGTTATTATGTCAAAGAATTTACTTGAAGGGAAAAAGGGAATTATATTCGGCGCTTTGGATGATAAATCCATTGCTTGGAAAGTAGCAGAGGCTTGTGTCGCAGAAGGTGCACAGATTACATTGACGAATGCTCCCGTAGCCCTGCGCTTTGGAAAAATCCAGAAACTCAGTGAACAGCTCAATGTAGAAATCATCCCAGCAGATGCTACGAACATCGAAGACCTTGAAAATCTGGTGACCCAATCTATGGAAATATTGGGTGGCCAACTGGATTTTGTCCTCCACTCTATCGGGATGTCGCTCAATGTTCGGAAAAAAAGACATTATACAGACATTAACTATGAATGGATGCAAAAAACCTTTGACATCTCCGCCATTTCTTTCCATAAATTGATGCAGACCCTCTGGAAAAAAGATGCGATCAAGGAATGGGGTTCTATCCTTGCCCTGACCTATATTGCTTCGCAAAGAACTTTTCCGGATTACAGCGAGATGGCAGAGTCTAAAGCCTTGCTGGAAAGTTTTGCCCGCAGTTTTGGCTATCACTTTGGTAGCGAAAAAAAGGTACGGGTGAATACCATTTCACAATCGCCTACCATGACCACGGCCGGAGGTGGCGTGAAGGGCTTCGATGAATTTTTTGACTATGCCCACAAAATGTCTCCGCTAGGCAATGCGCCTGCCGAAGACTGCGCCGCGTTTTGCGTCAGCCTCTTCTCCGATTATACCCGTATGGTTACGATGCAGAATCTATACCATGATGGTGGGTTTTCTAACATGGGAATGAACCCAGCGGTGTTGGAAATTACAAATATGTAGCAGCTCATAAATGTTTACTTAATAACTGCCGATAAGCCGACAGTAATTTTCATCAGTTTTACCTATTTTTATTTTTTTAAATAGCATTAAAACGATTCCGCATGAAAAATATAATACTCATCTTTCTATTGGCTTTTAGCCCAATTCTATTGTATGCACAAGCACAGGAAGCCACGCTACTTGGCACTTGGGATGACCCCACCCTTGTTGGTTCTGCGGCCTTTAATAATACCTATAATGATACTTGGGGTATTGCGGTAGGTGGGCACGAGTATGCCATTATTGGCTCAACCGCCGGAACACATTTTATTGATGTTACGGAACCGACCATGCCGTTCGAAGCGCATTTTGTAGCGGGGCAATTTGCGGGCGCACAAGTTATCCATCGGGATTTCCATGATTATCAGGGCTACCTTTATGCCGTTTCGGATCAAGGAACCAGTTCGCTCCAGATTATAGATTTGGCCAACTTGCCCGCGGGGGTTGATGTCGTTTATGACTCGGATACGCTTTTTGAACGGACGCATAATATCTTTATTGACTCTACGGCAGCTCGTTTGTACACCTTCTCTACCAAGGGTGGCCCACAGGGACATTCCCCCATGAGAATTTATGATCTTGCAGATCCCGTGAATCCAACTTTTATTGGAGAATACAGTAATTTTGGAAGCATTACCCCGAATTCCGTTCACGATGGTTATGTCAGGGATAATATCGCTTTCCTCAATTGTGGAGATGGTTTAGCCGTTGTGGATTTTGCCGATACGGATAATCCAGTCACCCTTTCCACGATGACCAATTATGCACAAGCTGGCTATAACCACTCCGGATGGGCGAATAAAGATTGTACACATTATTATCTGGCTGATGAAAACCACGATCTGGATATTAAAACGGTAGATATTTCAGATTATAGTGATGTGGAGGTCATCAATACTTTTGATGCCGAAGCCAGTTCGGTGAGCAGCATTGTACACAATCTTATTGTGGGTTGTAACTACCTTTATGCTTCCTATTATTATGATGGTTTACAGGTTTACGATATTTCTGATGTTGAAAATCCGCAACGGGTTTTGTACTATGATACCTCTAGCGAAACGGACGGGTTCAGTTATAAAGGTGCTTGGGGTGTTTATCCTTACTTGCCTTCCGGGAATATTCTCGTCTCTGATATGCAGGAAGGGTTGTTTGTTTTTGAAGGCCTTGGAGAGCACTGTGATCCTAACGAAAATGTCACTTCTTGCCGCAGGACAGGCACCAACACCACTCAGGTTAAAGACAAAGTATCTGGATTAACGATTTTTCCCGTTCCTGCAAATAATACTCTCAACTTGAGCCTAAATGCAAATGAATTGTTAAAAAAGATACAAATCCGGCTAACTAATCTTACTGGAAAAGTGATCCGTGATTTTGGTCATTTTGATTTTCATCAAGGAGAAAATAAGATACAGCTTAACATTGACGCTACCATTCCGAATGGCTTTTATTTACTTTCTGTTTCCAATGGTGCGTTTCGAAAGGTGGTCAAGGTTGCGATATTTTAAAACGCGATACACATCTATGATATATTATATTCCTAGTACACGATGTATTTTTGGTAGAGACGCGATGCATCGCATCTCTACCAAAAATATTATATCTTTTTTATTATTTTTCACATTTACACTTTCAGGTAATGGTCAGGATTTTTCACCAAAACTATGGAAAGACGATTTAATAAGGCTCAAACAAGATTGCGAATCCATACACCCCGGCCTGTTTCGTTTTCAAACCAAGGAAAAATGGGATCAACATTTTGATAGCCTGCTCAATTATGAAGGTGATAAATCCATTCATGAATTATTTGTCGATGCCAGTACGGCTCTGGCTTTGGTAAAATGTGGACATACCAATATTAATTTAACCTTAAAAACCCCTTCAAGCATCCCACTTCCGATACCGGGGCGCATACCGAGGAGCTTCTCCATCAGAGTTGGACAGAACACCTACAACAAATTATTTCCATTTACATTGCTAAAAATTAAAGACAAAATTTATCTCGATGAAAATTACAGTAGAGTAAGTAAGCTGCCCCGCTACCTCGAAATTGTTTCCATCAATGACCGCCCGATTGCAGAACTCGTCGATGAAATCCGCCCGATGATCGCACAAGACGGTTATATTGAAACCAACTTCTTTGAACAATTAGCAGGCTTCTTCTCCTTTGGTTATTTCCACAAAATCGGCAGACCAGACCAATTCGTAATCAAAGTGTTGGAAGATGGGGAAGAAAAGAAAATTACGACGGCAGCCATTCCGATAGAGGAACTATTACAAGCCAAGAAAAAACGTTATGCGGAGAAATCAGGCCGCCAGCTAAAATCCAAAGTTGATAAAGATAAGAATGTTGGCTATCTAAAAATCCTTTCTTTCCACAAAAGTGAAATCCTAGAAAAAGGGATTTATTACCAAAAATACCTCAAGCGTTTTTTCAAAAAAATGCAGGATCAAAAAATAGGCAACCTCATCATTGATCTTCGAGGAAATGGTGGAGGGCACTTACACATTTCCGCTTATGTTTACAGTTTTTTGACAGACCAAAGGTTTGATTATTTTGACAAAAGCATCTGGAATTGTGACTATGCCGAAATCATCGCGACAAAAACAGAGGATAAGAAAGAGCCTTTTAAATTCATCAAAGCAGATTCTACAAGATGCATTCAGGACAGCGAAGAATTCAAGGGCATTCCGGCGAATTTGTATCCATACCATGGTAAGGTTTATTTCTTGATAGATGGCGCTACGTTTTCCGCAGCGTCTTATTTGCCTTCCTATGCCAAGTCCAATAACAAAAACGTTATCATTGTCGGGGAAGAATCTGGCGGGATGCGTTCAGGGCCGAACGGTGGCTTTTTTGTTTACAAAAAGCTCCCACACTCCGGCATAAAATTTCGGTTACCCATCAAGTGGTTTGTGCAGGATGAAGAATTGGAGGAGGATAATTCTGGACGTGGCGTGATTCCGGACTACGAGGTTTTTAATGATATTGAAAGTATTAAAATGGAGAAGGATCGCCCCTTGGAGTATGTGATGGATTTGATTAGAAAAAAATAAAAACG
>JAHDGC010000731.1 GCA_020627865.1 Saprospiraceae bacterium
TAGAGACGCGATGCATCGCGTCTCTACCCCCGTAGATATTAACTTTGTTTACTCTTCAACAGGTTGTTCCAATAAGGAATTAAAAAATTCAAGGTATGCAGAAAGATATTCATCCTCTCCCTGATACTCAAGGATAGGCTTATCTACAGTAAGAGTATCCAACTCTTTTTGTATATTTTCATTCAATGTTTCACTACCTTTAATGATGGCATCAGACATGCTAACAGCACCTTTATGCAGGGTAATTCCCATACCATTTTGATAGCCAACTAAATCAGACTCTTCTAAATTGTTAATGGAAGCTTTAGAAATAAAACTATTATCAAAATCCTTATGAAAATCACTATTGTAAATAGAATAGACGACCTTTGAGTTTTGGAACAATGCTTCGGCTTTGTATGCTGTTTTTAGGTATAGTGGCACTAAACTCGTCATCCAACCATGGCAATGAACGATATCAGGAGACCAGCCAAACTTTTTGACGGTTTCAATGACACCTTTACAGAAAAAAATCATCCGATCTGGATTATCATCAAAAGGTTTACCTTGATCATCTTCAAAAACAGACTTCCGCTTGAAAAAATCTTCATTATCCAAGAAGTAAACCTGCATCCGCGCACCTGGTAAAGAAGCTACTTTGATAATTAAAGGAAAATCATCATCATCAACAATAATATTCATTCCAGATAACCTAACCACCTCATGCAATCTATGTCTCCGCTCATTTATGGTTCCGTATCGGGGCATCAAAACCCGGATTTCCATTCCTTTTTCTTGAACATATTGGGGTAGTCTTCTCGCAATTTCTGAGATTTCTGAGAGTGCCGTGTAAGGCTGCATCTCTTGCGTAACAATCAATACTTTCTTCTTTTCCATAAATTACAAAAATGTATATATTATGTATGTATTATACTTAAGGCAAAAAATTCATACTCAATGAACTGGAGTGCAAAAATACAAAAAAAAAGGGAATTTTTTTAATCATGTCCTCCAATAATAGTTCAGAGTTCGACAAAAGGTATATAATAAACGATTTTAAGACACACTTATTGGGCGTTTCCGGTGTATATTTTACACTTAGCGGCAGCCTTCGGGCATTTCGCAAGGTTAAAATTTTCTTAAAATTGATTACTTTCGTCGAATTGTGTGATACATCGCATAAACAAAGTAGGTTCTTTCCTCTGCAATCCAAGATTTTGAATAAGAATCAAAAAGTAAAAACAACTCAATGTCGCCTCAACTTACAGATTGGAAAAACTCCGGTGAATATATCTCTTATGGGTTATTTAAGCACCGATTATTTGTAAAACAAATAGGGAACCCTTCCGCTTCGGCAGAAAAAACACTCCTGCTCATTCACGGCTTCCCAGAATCTTCATACTCCTACCATGCTATCGTAAATGGCATGTTAGCAATATTTGACCGCATCATTCTATTTGACATGTTGGGTTATGGGCTAAGTGACAAGCCCGTTGAAGGATATAGTTATTCCCTGTTCGAGCAAGCAGATACAGCATTTGAAGTGTGGAAATATTTTGGGGTTAAAGGTGGGCATATCATCGCACACGATATGGGCAATAGTGTAACTACAGAGATACTTGCCCGCCATGAGCATGATTTAATGCCGGCATGGTTTTCCAAAGGACTCCAAAGCATCACCTTCACGAATGGGAGCATCATATTGGAGCTTGCAAGCCTACGCATTACCCAAAAAATACTGCTTACCAAGCATGGGTATCTCTTGAATAATCTTACGACTTTCCAATTGTTCAACCAGCAAGTCAAGAGTGCTCATGGTAATAAAAATTTATCTGTACAAGCCATTCGCACGATGTGGGAATCCAACACCCTACAAGATGGGCACAAGAAGGCTTACCTCACCATTAAGTATATCCAAGACAGGAGACGTTTTGAAAAAAGCCGCTGGTTGCCTGCTTTGCAACAGACTAATTTACCCATCCACCTTTGTTGGGGCGATGCGGATGCCGTTGCCAGAATTGAAATTGCACATTATCTAAAGGAAAATATCTGCCCTGATGCGACCTTGACTATTATGGAAGGACTGGGGCATTTTTGCCAGTTGGGAAGTCCGGAGAAATGGATAAGTCATGTTAGTGCTTTTTATAAAAAAGGAATACTGAAAAAATAAATTTTCCTTTCGCAAATAATACTTACTTTTGGCACCAAATTTTTATTCTTGAAAAATTTTCGTAAACGTTTGAAGCAGGATTCCCTAGATTAGTGGATTTGCTGGATTTTTGTCGGTCAATCTTCGATTGACTTCTACTGGCCTTAATTTTCAAGAAGACCCCGATGCCAAAATAATCTTTATCCACTTAACTATGTATCAATTTAAAAAGGTAATTGATTTACAGCATTATATAACAACGCTAAAATCCAAAGGGTTAACGGTAGGCTTTGCCCCAACAATGGGGGCTTTGCATGAAGGGCATCTTTCCTTGCTCCGAATGGCCAAAGCGGAATGTGACATTAGTGTTTGCAGTATTTTTGTAAACCCCACTCAATTTAATGATGACTCGGATCTTGAAAAGTATCCGCGTACGATACCAGAAGATATTGCGATTTTAACAAAGATTGATACGGATATTGTATTTATTCCCCCTGTATCAGAAGTGTATCCACCTAGTCTAGACACTACCCTTAAACTTGATTTTGCGGAATTGGCTACCGTGATGGAAGGAGCATTCCGTCCAGGGCATTTTGACGGGATGGCCCAAGTTGTTAATCGCTTGCTGGATATTGTGCAACCGGACAAGCTTTATATGGGGCAGAAAGATTACCAACAGTTTGCTATTGTTCAAAATATGCTTCATCAGTTGGACAGCGACATCAAGATTGTAAGGTGTCCTATTATCCGAGAAGCTGACGGCCTGGCGATGAGTTCGAGGAATGTTCGCCTCAAATCTGAATTACGGCAACAGGTTCCCCGTATTTATCAGGCCTTACTGAAGGTAAAAGAGATGGCTCCGCATTTTCCGGTACAAGAAATAAAAGATACCTTTGCGGAAAGTCTGGATTTGCCTGAATTTCGCTTGGAATATATCGAGATTGCGGATGGTGAAACTTTACAACCTGTGACAAATATTGAAGAACATAAATCGGTAGTGGCCTGTGTTGCGGTGTGGGCTGGGGATGTTCGGTTGATTGATAATATCTTGTTTTAGACCGCTTCGCTTTTAGATTTAGAGACCATTCGTTCACTCATTGTCAGACCGCTGCGCTGTCAGAATAGAGACCGCTTCGCTGAGAGAGGTCAGACGCGGCAGATTGAGAACTTGGGGGGTACGGATTGTTTTCTGAGGTATGGAACCGTTCTTGCTTTGGCAGAACCGCTTGAAATCAGGCAGAGCAGCGTCTGATCTCTGTTGTCTGACTTCTGACAGTTTCGCTAGCGAAACGATCTCTATAATTATGGTAGCAATACTCAAAAATATACTCAAATTTACTTTATTCCTAAGCACTGGGCTGTTGATACTCTGGTTGCTTTATCAAAATCTGAACACGGGTTATCAGGCGCAATGCAAATTAGACGGTATCCCAGAAGCAGAATGCAGCCTTATGGATAAAGTTATCCATGATTTTAGGAATGCCAATTTTTTTTGGATACTAATCGTCTTGGGTTGTTTTACACTGAGCAATATCAGTCGGGCATTGCGATGGAAGATGCTTATTAAACCATTAGGGTATAACATCCGGAGTTTCAATGCCTTTTTCATGGTAATGCTGGGTTACTTTGCCAATCTCGGCCTTCCTAGGATGGGAGAGATTATCCGCTCCGGTGCAATGACTAAATATGAAGGGGTACCCATCGAAAAAGTGATCGGGACTGTGGTCGTGGATCGTATTCTGGATGTCATTTGCCTTTTGATAGTGGTTGGCTTAAGTTTCTTATTGGCTTACCAAAGCATCTGGGATTTTCTCAGTAAAGAAATGGATCTTGGTAAATTCTCGGGGATACTCTCTAGCCCTTTACTTTGGGGCTTCCTTTTAGTATCCTGCATCCTATTGGTTTTCATGTGGATCAAGAGAGCCGCACTGATGCAGT
>JAHDGC010000732.1 GCA_020627865.1 Saprospiraceae bacterium
ATAAAATCGTATTCCGTATCACTGATTTTTTTGGAGCTAATTGTCCAATCAACAGGATCGAGAATATCGGACTGGCTGTCGTTGGCTGCTGCCGAAAGGTCAATGGTTTGGTCAATAGCGACATCAGCAGTTTGGGTGATGGTTTCTTTTTTATTACTCAGGATATTTTTGGCCTTGCCGGATGCTTCGGCAAGTTTCGTTTTTGCCGTTTCGGTGGTTTTCTTCACCTGGGTTTGTGCTTTTAAAGACAAGCCTGAAGACACAGATGAAGATTTGTTTCCACCAGAATTTGCTTTAGAATTTCCTTCCGGAATCGGTTGTTGTTTATAAGCATCTTTCAATTTTTCTTTGGCGGCCTCTACCGGCTTTGGAGCTGGTTTTGTCTGCGTCGTCGCGGCTGGCGTGGTAGATGGAGCAGGAGTTGTTGCGGCAGCCGGCGCCTCCAACTTAAACTCAAAATCATAATCTGTGGGCGGTAGGCATTTGGTAGCATCGCAGGTCATATAATTTACATAACCTATGATGGGTTTGGCCAAATCAGTCGCCTTAACCCTTTGGGTAAAAACCGCTTTTTTAGCATACTTCACCACATTCATTTCAAAGATTTTGTCGAAACCTTCTTTTTTATTGAGATCCGATTCTTTGGTTTTGCCTACTTTTGAAAAGTGCTTGTCTTCGTCAAAATTGAAAGTGGTGGCTACCGGGCCTTCATCATTTTCAAGGAACTGGGAGTATACTGTCCAACCATCTTCAATTTTGGCTGTAAAGATGAGGTCAAATTCATCGGCAGAAACCGCCTTGTAGCTGGTTTCCCACTTGACGGGGTTATATATTTGCGCTTTAAGCGAGGTTAGGGTAAAAACACAAAGCAGCAATGATAGTAGTCGCATCATAAGAAATTAAATTTGGAGCATGAACATACAAAAATATATATTATTTGTTATTTTTTGTATAGTTAATATGCAGAAAATGCCATAATAAACAATTGGCAGTAAGTTATTATACTTACTGCCAATTATATACAAAATAACGATACTTTATCTAAAACAGGTGCATGATTTAACACCATTAATAAATTATTAACACAAAAGCGTCTGAATCCCTACCTTATTCACCAAGTGCGATGCTGAAATCAACATCTGTAGGAGGCAAGCAACTTTCGCTATCACAAGTCATATAAGTAAGCTGCCCCTGTACCATAGTCGTATCCGCAACAACTTTTACCCTTTGGGTAAATCTGGCTTTTCTAGAGAATTTGACCAAATTCATACCGAAGTTCTCATCATATGATTCTTGTTTCAAACCAGCTTCTTTTGACTTCCCGACCAGTTCAATATCATTAAAGATATTAACAGATGTCGGGACAGGACCAGCTTCTTCCTCAATATGCTGAGAATAAACAGACCAACCATTATCAATATCGGCAGTAATCACGATGTCATATTCACTATCGCTTACCTTTTCTGCCTCAAAAGTCCACTTTACAGGTTCCAATTGTGCTTGACAAACGGAAAAAAAACAAAAAGAAAAAAGAAAAATTATAGCAACTCTCATCTTCCAAAAAATAATTTTACGCCAACAACTGGCAATGAAACAAACAAATTCCCATGAGTGGGGCGAATCTTAGGTTCTCGTTTTTTTAAACTGTTTTTGTTTTGATGCGCCAAGATACTACACCTAAAAATTTGGCACAAACATGTTCTAAGGATAGTGGAATAGATAGTTTCAAACTGAATTGACATCTACGCCAACTAGTTCAATTTTGGAATGAAAAATTTTGGAAGGATTATGTTGGCACTAAGATAGACAAATTTTCTGGTTTGCAAACTATCTGACACCAAATTTGTTATTTTTTTTAAAAAATTTCTTCATAAAGAAGAAATTGCAAAGTGATTGGTTTACTTATTTTATGGATATGGTAAAATTTATGGGGATTTTATTGGGATGGTAAAACAGCAATCCAATATATATTTGGATAATCAAAAATAGAACCATCTTTTCCAAATTGAATTATTTATCATGAAAAAGGTGTTTACCAATGGGTTATCCCATTACAAAAGGATAAAACTGGAAGACAAAGGCCAATAATAATAACATTAAATGCACAGCCTCTGCAATTTGGCGGTTTTCAAAATGGAGAAAATTGAAAGAAATGAGAATGCCCAGTGGCGGTGTGAGGATGAGCAGGTGTTCAAGCGCTATTTTCTCTTGAAAAAACAAGGATAGTGCAGAAACCAGTAAAGCCCAGAAAAGAATAGAGATATATTTTTGTACTTGTATGTTTTTTTTCTGTTTATAAATACCGAAACTGGTAATGGCGATCAGTAAAAACACTCCGATAAATGCAAGCTTGATAAAAATCCCCCAGTTGGAGCCTTCTGCAAAAGTCAACATCCCTATTTGCCCTGAAAAGGATGTATAGAAAGTTCCTAAATCCTCAATCCAGAAATAGTACACCCAAGTTAGATAATAAGGTACGGCATAACCACAGAGGATCATGATTTGTTCCTTGAGCCGAAAAGCCCTCAGCACCCCTACACCAATGAGGGCAAAAAGAATAAAGATGATGTAAGAAAAATAAAATAGGCTTGCTATGGATAGCCACAGTCCCAGATTGAAAAGCCATGAGGCAGCGGACAACTTTTTATAAGTATGGAATAATTCGTAGAAGGCCAAGATGTAAAAGGTATTGGCCATCAGTGCAGGGCTTAAGTAATGGAATTCGGGAATACTGCTGGATAAAAGTACATAGAAAACACCTGGGAAGTAGGTAATTTCATTGGCTATCCTGAATTTCGCTACTAATGAATTGACCAACACCGCCTGCACAAAAACCAATACTGCTGCCAACACTGCCGGCCACAATCCCGAGGCTCCAACAAGGCGATATACCCCATCCGAAAACAAGCCGGAGGAAACGGGTTCCCAATCCTGTGGAAAGATGAATATGGCACTCCTGACCAGTACTACATATAATATGAGCAGGAAATTCGCCGTAATTTGGTTTGTTCTAAAAAATCCTAACACCTTCTTTATTGATTTTAGTCGCCAAAGCTAAGAAAAGTAAGTGAAGAAGTAAAAATTAAAAAGGCCAAAGTAAAAAGTTTGCACTTGCTAGGCTGTCTGCTTGATAACATCAGGCAAGTTAGCAGTTTATAACTTTAGCCAACTCAACCATTTGCCTCTTTACTAAGACTGTAAAAAGTATTCACCACAGATTAACGGATAGCCACAGATTTTTCACCCTTTTAAAAAATCACGAGAATATTCAAAAAGCAACTGACTATGCTCGGGCAAATCCTTTTCGGTGTAGGGATGCTTTCCGCCAAAAACATGATTGGCCTCGGGCAACAATTGCAACTGAGCATTCGCTATCCATTTTTCTAATTCCTCTGCCGCAGCTACAGGAATAGCCGGATCTGCTGTCCCCTGAAGAATTAGGGTAGGCATCTTAATTTTCTGGCAAGCCTGTTCTATATCATAGGTATCTCCATGTTTTTGATAATCCTCGTACAACTGGAAATAAAGCGGCATACTTTGCTTCGTCCGCCCATTCAGAATATGGAAGACGCCATCGGAGCGCCATTTTTCAATCAACTCCAGATTCCCTTTCCAGGCGAAAGCCAAACTGGAAACAGATGCCCACAAAACCAGTTTTTTGATACGATCATCCGATGCGGCCTTCACGATGCTCACCCCGCCACCCCGGCTATGCCCGATTAACGCTACATCATCGCGATCCATATTCAAATCGGATAAATTTTCTGCCGTCAATATCCAATCAAGTACCACATCCAAATCGGATAATTCTTTCGTATAATTATTCTGTCCAAAAGCCTCCAAGTCCACAAAATCTAAAGGCGCTTGTGGCGTCGTTCCGTTATAGGAAAAGTTGAATTTTGCAAATAAAAAACCTGCCTCGGCAAAAGCTGTTGCCAGCACATGCCAGTGTCCCCAATCTTTAAACCCTTTGAATCCATGTACAAAAAGAATGATCGGTTTTACTTTGTCGTCATCCGGATAGTAAAGATCAATACCTATCGGTTTACCATGTTTTCCATCA
>JAHDGC010000733.1 GCA_020627865.1 Saprospiraceae bacterium
TTTTCATAAATTTCATTCGTGTTTTCCAAAAGGAGTTGTTGGTTGTTGGTTGCTAAAAGTTAAGTTGAGCCCCCTGGCATCCTTTGATACCAAAGGGGTGCTCACGTGTACAAATAGCATTTATTTATAAAATAAAACTATTTGAGTAAAGCCCGACACACTTTGTCTCATCCAGACATACCACCCGGGCTAACTCTCTTGATATAAAAACTAGTTCGATGTTTTGACACGCACGCCAAAGCAGTTTTCTGTCGGGCAAAAGCTACAGTGGTCCACTGTTGTTGTGGTAAACACTTCAAAACAAGTTGGATTATCTACATCTCTTACTGTAATGGAATAAACTGTCGTTCCGTCTGCAGCAAAGGTTCCGGTTGCACCATTGGTGCCATCGCCTAAGGTGATAACTGTTCCATAAGTGGATGTTCCTAATACCGTTCCGCCGGTGCCGTCCAGATTAGCATCAAGAGCTACCTCATATTGGTTGCTTCCACCAGGAGTAGAAATACTTGCACTAACATCTATCGAAAACCAATCATCGGTATCTATTGACGGTGTTCCATTATCATTACAGATGTTAGAATTGCTTATTGATGATGAAAAATTCTCAACGGTAATTGTAATACAATTACTCTCATAGCCACATAAGGAGGAAGAACAATTACCTGGTTCATTCACAATCGCCTTATAATAGGTAGTTACATTCAGAGCCGGGGGCTGGTATGTAGCACCATTTGCTCCTATAATATCTGTAAAGCCAGAAGTGCAAGATGTGGTGCTCATTTGCCAGCGAATATTGCCTGTTGTGGAATTCGCTATGGATATGTTCAATTCTAAGGGTATTTTACCATCGCAAATAGTTTGATCTGCCGACATAGTTACTATCCCAATATCTACGATTTCCAGATTAAAAGTTTGCTCGAAGGCTCCGCATTGCTTACCATTTAAACCATCTGAACTCCTAGTAAAACTGTAGCAGCCGGGAGTTAGGTTTTCCTGAATACTTTGGTCACAGGATTCAAAGATAGCCACGGATGCCGCATCGGTGGGTGTCCATTGTGCTTCGCAAATTATACCATCGGTACAAGGGAAAAGCTCATTTAGAAATAATTGATCATTCCCACCTGATACACAATAGGTTTGATTGATAACCTGACGATTATTCGAAGGACAACATTCTCTTATAATACTCATTGCCTTAGCTGAGTTATCCTCTGGGACATCAGGGTTTGGTGCGCCTATTCCCAGATAAGTTAAAGTATTTGCATCAAAAACGCTTATACAATCTACAACAGGGTTATCTGTTTGGTTAGCAATGTAAATTCTATTATAATATTCTGACCAAACAATGCCACGCGCAAATTGATAGTTGGCTGATAATGGAGACTTTGTAACAAATTTTCCATCAGAATCATATTTTAAAACAAATGCACTGTCATCTGTTAGCCAGCCTGTAACGTATATATTACCAGCATTGTCAGCAGTAATTCCATGAAGAACGGTCATATCATTTGGCAAAAACTGATCTCCTGTTTGAAGACTTGCATAATCAACTGTATCATTACGCCAAATAAAAGGATCAATACAGGGACCTCCTTGAATACCATTTTCAAGTTCTGTTTTTGTAAAAACCCAAATGCCATGTGCTGCAGTCTGTTGACCTGTAGTATAAACTAATTCAAGAGTCTTATTGTAATAAATCCCCCAGTTAGCACTAGACGTAACATTGGAGAGTAAATCTCCTGAAATATGATTAAGACACATTGCACCTAAATACTCTCCTGTACATAAATCATAAGAAGCAGGACCCCCGCTTGTTGTATAAAGTATATTCCCAATTGTAAACATACCTGTCAAAGAATGACCGTTAGTTATAATGGTCGTAGAATCCATTGGGTAGATTGTGCCATCGCAACTCAACTTTCTAATAGGATTATTAGGTGTGATATCTGAGCCTATATACAGAAATCCATTTAAGTCCACCACTGCTCCATGCGGAAATGGCAATTCACTTGCCCCTGTTCCTGGATACCAATGCTGATCTGGAGCGGTTCCTCCGTTGGCTTGAGTAATTTCATTTAATAAAATATCACTTGATAGTTCAAATTTAAGAACTCCTTCTATAAAAGGCTCATTCAAATATATGTATTCTTTACAATCACAACCCACGCTGCAATCCTGCTCCTGTAAGGTTACGGTTACATCCGTAAAGCAACTGCTTACCCCATTAAATATACGTATCGTATAATCTTGTGAACCAACTGGGTTATTTAGTGTTCCGAATTGTAAGGGCAAATCTGTAGCAGGATCAAAAGCAGTTGCATTCGCTATATCTGAATCACCTGTGCTGTAATCACTGCCCATGATGAAATTATAATGAGTTGCATTAGTTGCTGCACCTATTTGAAGATAGCCATCATCATTTGGAACATCATTAGTACAGCTTGCTGATAGTGCAAAAGCAGTTACTGTTGGATTAGTGCATTGTGCGTCTATAGAAAAAGGTGTTGCAGTGGTAATTATTAAACAACATAAGCTCAAAAAATTCTTTAGCCAACTATGATGAAGGAGGTTTTGATATTTTAATTTTGTTAATAAAAGTCTGTGACATTTACTTTTCATGCTTTGTATTTATTTTGAAGCCAAACAAAAGTGAAGAAGTCTTAAAGTACATTAGATACTCTGAACAAGAGTGGGAAATCAACTTATTTTCCGATACAATAAGGCTCTTCTGATTTTCTTAATTTCTATTGCAAGAAGTCCAATAAATATGCCTTTGGCAGGATTCAAAAACGACAACAAGTATTAAAAAGCAAAAAACATAAGTTCAAAAACGACATTGAAGAGTAAATTTTTACAGCAGACACAAAAATGTACTTAACTACTTGCTATAATGTCTCAGTTTGGCTTACTTTGGTTATAAATATTATAAGGTGTTTTTAAATAAAAAAAGGATATTTTTGCATGTGGTATGACGTATTTAATTGTTCACACAAAAAAGTCAGCCTAACTTTATTTATCACCATTCTGATTGGCCTGACTTGTAATGGACAAGATTTAAAAAAGCAAGACTATAAGTATTCAATAAAAAAATACACGACTTCTAATTCAGACATCATTCATAACCGAATTAATAAGATATACTTTACTGATGAGTTCGACTTATATTGCATTGCAAGCAATGGATATAGTAAACTAATGAACTGGAATACTGAAAACCCCTTGATTGAATCTGTAACCACTCCAGTAGATGTTAGTCGTTACTGTTTCTTAGATCAAAAAAAACAACTTTGGCACATAGATAAAGATAGATATCTCTATTACTTTTGGGAAGATTCCATAATGACATTATTTCCTGCTAATGAAGGAAAAGTAGTGAGTAGTATTGAAACCAGGGATGATGAATTTGCGATATTATACGAAACAGGGAAAACTTACCTTTTTAGAGATAATGAAGACTATGATAGTACAACACTCCGATCAACATTAAAATACCGACAACTCAAGATATTGGCAATAGATGCAGAACGGAATTACTATTTAATAAGACGAGAGTCTTTAACACTACCCAATTTAAACAACTACCCTATTTACAAATTTACATCTGAAGGAATTCTGGTTGATACCATAATGGGAGAAAATAACTTAAGGGGGAAAATAAACGCTCAAAATTTTAGACCTATTCATCCCTCCAAAAGACCACCTTTAGAAACTGCCTCAATATTAGATGATTTCCTTTACAAAAACTTCACAATAGAGGAAATTTCTATGGATAGAAAAGTATTTCAAGATAAAATCAATGACTGGTTTTGGTATATCCGAGGGCATCAATTAATTGGCTTTCATCATGAGGAAGGAATCGTTCATCAAATTCCAATATTTGACAATGAGATAAATTTCAATGAGATAAAATTCTATGACCTAATATCTCTGAAAAATACTGTATTTGTTACTTCTCCAGAAGGGCTTATACAAGTCAAATTTGAGAAAAACGATTTTTCAAATATTTCTAATAATACTTTTTATGGGGCCAGGAGAATACACAAAACAAAAGAATTAAATT
>JAHDGC010000734.1 GCA_020627865.1 Saprospiraceae bacterium
AAACCGTCAAGCGGATTGATGCCCTGAAAAAGTCTGGCATTCTACTGCCAGATCAGCATGGATTAATTTTTTCCAATGGCTATTATTTGCAAACAGGAGACTACAAACTCTTCGATCCGACTTTGCAAAACATGGTTTTTAAAAAACGGATCGTGTCGCCAAATGGGGAAGATTTCTTGTATGTTTTTTATGATGTCGAAAGGTCACTTTCTGCGCTCTTGCATTATAATATTATTGAGCAAAAAGTAGCACCCCCGATTTTATGTAACGGTTTTACCCTCTTCGCTGGTGGGGAACTTTGCTACTTCCGTACGGAATCAGAACCGGGTAAACACCATGTTATACAAATTTGGCAAACACCTTTTATCACCGGAAATATATTGCCATCAGATCAGAAAGATTCTTACCTGTATAAAATTGGTAACAAGGACATCGTGAAGGCCATGGCGGAATGCCGGGAAATCATCATGCTTGCGGGAAAGGAAGATTCTTATGCTGGACTGTATACGGATCTGGAAAGAAAGTCGGGAGAAGTGATGGATGCCTATTTTTGGATAGGGGATCAGGAAACTTTTAACCTACGAGAAGCTTTAATGGCCGTCAAGGAAACGGCAGGTTTGGCCATTGGAGAATTTGAGAAAAAGCGCAGGATAGAACAAACTACAGCGGCAGAAATTCGGAGAGTGAAAACACAAGCGGAAACGCTTTTTTTACAGGCACGTAGACAAACTTTTGATGAGGTTAATCTTTTTGTGGAATCCCTTGCAGTGCTGAGAAAATTGAGTGGAGAAATTATTTCACTTAAGGAATTGCGATACACGGATTTAGAATTAATTGAGCAATTGACGGAAGAGTGCCAGGAAATATCAGGATTGCTTTCTAATGATTGTATACAGTTTTTGCTGGAAGAAAAATCGTTAGATGTTTATAAAGATAAAATTGAGAAAAGTGCAGGGAAAGTTGAAAGTGTGCAAACGGCAGCTGACGGGAAAACATTGGAAGAGGCAATTGACAAGACGGGGTCAGAACTGGAATTATTGATTGAGATTGTCAGCAATTTAAAGATTGATGATGCGACACAAAGTACAAAAATAATCGACCGAATTTCTGAATTGTATGCGTTTTTAAATCAACTAAAAGCAGGTTTGAAAAAGAAGCTAAAAGATTTGCGGGGAACCGAATCTGTTGTGGCTTTTAATGCCCAAATAAAACTATTGGAGCAAGCCGTTATCAATTATCTGGATATTGCAACCACCGCAGAAAAGTGTGATGAATTACTCGTGAAGTTGATGGTGCAACTGGAAGAGCTGGAAGCTAAATTTGTGGAGTTCGATGATTTTATTTTGAAGATAACGGAAAAACGGGAAGAAGTGTACGCTGTGTTTGAGAATAGAAAAAACAGCCTCATCGAAGCCCGCAATAATCGCACAGTGACGTTGCAGAATGCAGCCGAGAGAATTCTGTCCGGTATGCAAAATCGACTTAAAAATATCAAGGACATTTCAGGGATCAATGGCTTTTTTGCAGCAGATCTCATGGTGGATAAGGTAAGGGGAATTGCAACACAACTTGAGGATTTAGAAGACAGCAATAAAGCGGCAATCATCCGGACGGCCTTGAAAACTTTACAAGAAGAAACCATTCGGCAATTAAGGGATGAACAAGAACTTTTCGTTGCGGGTAAAAATGTAATCAAGTTGGGGCGTCATCATTTTTCGGTAAACGTACAGCCCCTTGATTTGACCATTGTTCTGGAATAAAATGTTTTTCCACCTGATGGGTTCTGACTTTTTTCAAGAAATCACAGACCCCCATTTTTTGAAAACAAAAGCATATTGGGAACAGGAAAATATTGCCGAGAATGAAACGATTTATCGCGCGGAATATTTGGCTTACCAACTTTTTAAGAACCATAAAACAACCTTGCTTCATGCAAATGGACAATTGGAGAATTTTGTCCAAGAGCAGGCTGCCATGCGCTACGAAGAAGCCTATACCAGAGGTGTACACGATAAAGATGCGGTAAAAATCCTCAAGGGCTTACTTGAACTTTCGGAGCAAATAGACCTCTTGTATTTTTTGCCAGCGGAAAGAATGGCTGCCAATATTTTTTGGAAAATGTTTTTGAAAGATGATGTGAAAATGTTGTTGCAAAAACAAATTAAAAGTGCCGCAGCTATCCTGCAAGTATTCCCAGATACCCGTGACTTTGATTTTTTACTGGAAGAATTAACAGCAGAAATAACGGGATTGATAGAAGAAACCACTTTATTCCAGAAGGTCGATTGCACGAAAGTGGCACTTTATCTTTTTAGAGAACTTTCTCGTGCCGATCATTTTATCATCAGTACGGAGGCGGCAATATTGTTGGAAGATTTTCAGAAATACATAAAAAAGAGTAGTTATGCTAAGGCTTATCAAAATTCTGTTGACGGACTCAAGGAAAATAAAGTAGAACAGTTTCAGTTGATCCAAAAATGGATCGCGGCTTTTTTAGAAAAAACAAATAGCACTGAAAATACATCGTATGGCATAGAGGCGGCAGGTTTATTGTTCCTGGAAGACTATGACGAAAAATGGATTGTTGCCGGTAAAAGTAGTATTGAAATTGAAGGCTTGATGGGTACGCATAATTTATTGGAAGATGGCATTTATAAATTGGATTACCATAATTTTACAACGAAGCTTTTACATCATGCTGAAAAAGAAGTCCCACAGTTTAAAGCGTACATGGCGATGAAAAAGCAACTAGCCAGTGCTTGTAAAAAGCAACTTCGGTTGGATGAATTCAAGCCGCGTGTTTTGTCTTCTTTTGTTCGGAATAAATTAATAGAGCAAGTTTACCTGCCCATTATTGGAGATAACCTTTCCAAACAATTGGGAACGGCAGATGCAGATGCTCGCACGGATCGTATGGGCATGCTTTTGTTGATTTCTCCGCCGGGTTATGGGAAGACAACCTTGATGGAATACATTGCAAATCGTTTGGGGTTAATTTTTATGAAAATAAACGGGCCCGCCATCGGGCATAAAGTCACCTCGCTTGATCCTGCTGATGCACCGGATGCTGCTGCTCGTCAGGAACTGGAAAAACTGAATCTATCTTTCGAAATGGGCAACAATGTCATGTTGTATGTGGATGACATTCAACATTGTAATCCCGAGTTTTTGCAAAAGTTTATTTCCCTTTGTGACGGACAAAGAAAAATAGAAGGCATCTACAATGGCGAAAGCAAAACCTATGACCTACGAGGAAAACGTTTTGCGGTAATCATGGCCGGAAATCCTTACACGGAGAGTGGCGAAAAATTCCGTATTCCAGATATGTTGGCCAACCGCGCAGACATTTACAACATCGGAGACATTATCGGAGATGCTACAGCAGTATTCCGTTTGAGCTACATTGAAAATGCATTGACTTCGAATCCTGTTTTGCGAAAGCTGGCGACTAAAAGCCATAAGGATGTGTATACTTTGTTGCAAATGATTGAAAATGGTACCAAAGAAGGCCTTGATTTTGAAGCTAATCATGCACCTGAAGAAATCAATGAGTATGTACAACTGTTGAAAAAAATGTTGACTATAAGGGATGCTGTTTTAAAAGTGAATCAAGAATATATCCGGTCAGCAGCAATGGAAGATGCGTATAGGAACGAACCGGCTTTCCGGCTACAAGGTTCTTATAGGGACATGAATAAAATGGCCGCGAAAATTGTTCCGGTCATGAATGATGCCGAATTGCAAACGCTGATTCTTTCCCATTATGAAGGTGAGGCACAGACGCTGACTTCCGGTGCGGAGGCCAATTTTCTAAAGCTTAAATCTTTGCTGGATATTTTGGATGATGAGGAAGCAAATCGCTGGGAAGAAATTAGAAAAGTTTTCAACAAAAATAAAGTTTTCCACAATTTGGATGTGAATAACCCGATGTCGCAGGTGCTGGCACAGATGGTTGCTTTTACGGATGGGATTGATGGGATAAAGGAGGTTTTGGCGGAGGCAATAAAAAGTAAAAATTTGATTGAGTAGTGCTGTAAAGTTTACGATGTTTTAATG
>JAHDGC010000735.1 GCA_020627865.1 Saprospiraceae bacterium
GCAAATAATGATCGGTATTATGGGGACATCAAGGCTTGTGCAGTAAGCCCTTCGACGGTTTATGCTGCTACAGAAGCGGGTTTGTTGAAAAGTACGAATGCTGGAGCAAGTTGGAATTATTGTGCAGAGTTAAACAGAACCGTTGATATAAATAACAGGCCTTACTTTATGGCGGTTTCTCCAAATGATCCCAATCTAGTGCTTTCAACATTCGGGAAAAAGGTATATCGGTCTACGAATGGAGGAAATTCTTGGAGCGTTGTATTTGATAATACCAGTGGTGGAGCTGAGCGGCATTTTACCAATCAACATAATGTTTCGAACTATGGTTTGTATTCCAGAACGTATAACTTTTTTGGATTAGAGATAGATTATAGCAATCCTAGTATTTTATATCTGGGTATGTATAATGCTGCAAATGAACCGTGTATTTATAAATCCACAAATGGCGGTACTTCCTTTAATTTTCTAATTAATCTGAATACGGTTAACGGGCGGACAATGCCTACAAATTTGAAAATGCAAACTATCGGAGCCAGTAGTGGGAAGTTTTTTGTCTATCCGGAATGGCAAACCAATGACATTTTTTATACGTATGATTCCAATGGAAATTTGATCCAACAAAATGCTTTCAATGTGCAGTCCGAAGCCGGAGATTTATCCTTTACCGATGAAAATGTTTTTTATAACGGGCGTTATTTTTCTTCCAGTATTTACAAGTCTTTAGATAGAGGTGCAACTTTTGAAGATATGATGGATGGTGCCTATGGGAACTGTGTTGATGGAAATAAATATGCCCATCCGGATGTTAGGGCGATAGATGTTGTCGGAAATCTTGTCTTGATCGCAACTGATGGAGGATTGACTTTGTCGAAGGATGGGATGTGGAGTGCTTATACAACAGGACATGAAATTTCTGCAGTTGACTTGTGGGGCTTTGGTAGTTCTCATCGGTCTGATATTTGCGTGGCCGGATTGGATCACGGCCCTTCTTCTATCCGGAAATATGATGGTGATGAAGGTTGGCATGACAGAGGAGGAGGAGATGCGATCCATTGCTCGGTGAATCAAGCTCATGACCGATGGGTTTACTATGATACCCAGTATGGTGTTTACAGGGAATATGTCCATGATGGTGGTTCTTTGTCTGCGAGGACAGGGCTTGATCTTCCTTTTACGGTAGACCGCCTAGAGTTTCATCCCAATATTTTTACGGTAGCATATGGGGTCAGCTCGGGTGTGCTTTATCGGACGGATGACCATTTTGAGAGCACGGAAGTGATTTATACTTTTGATAAAAATATTCGACGGGTCAGGGCTTCTAAAGAAAATGCAGACGTATTGTATGTTTTGTTATCCAATGAAGAAATTAAAAAATCAACGGATGCAGGAGCATCGTGGACGGATGTTACCCCTGCCGGACAAAGCAACCTGATAGATATTACATTAGGAACTGTAAATGAAGTTTTTATATTGTTAGGGAATTCCGGTACGACGAACAAAATTTTCCAATCTACGGATGGAGGGAATACTTGGGTCAATAGGACAACTCCTAATTTGCCCGCAACGGCACCAAGTGAAATTGCTTATCAAATGGGAACCGATGGCGGAGTTTATATGGCTTTCGCCGGAATGCATGGGGTATGGTATCGAAACAATAGTATGGCACAGTGGGAACAATTGGGGAATGGCTTACCGATGTTTGGGTATGTCAAAAATATTTTTACCGTACCAAATAGAGGAAAATATCGTATGGGGAGTTCTAGAGGGAGTTGGGAACATGACTTATACGAAATCTCTGCACCTATTGCAAATTTTTCGGTAGAAAGCAATAAAGTTACTTGTCCAGATCAACTGGTTACGTTCATTAATAATTCAACTGCTGCACCCGGAAGCCTGAGTTATGCTTGGTCTTTCCCAGGGGGTAATCCTGCTACCTCTAATGCGGAGTCTCCCATTGTCAATTATCCTACACCTGGCACTTATGATGTTAGCCTTACCATAACGAATAGCAGTGGCCAGAGCCATACCCGTACCTTGACCAATTTTATGGAGGTCACAAATTCCTGTGCAGAAAACTCGTGGATTAATTATGTAGATAACTTGAATTGTGAGAATACCATTCCGCAAACGGGTTGGATAAATATTGGACAAGAAATTTTAATCAAAGACTTTACTGCAGAAAGTGGGGATGAGTTTTTTGTGAATTTAAATGTGTTTACAAATTGTTATAATACAACGGCTCGCTTGAAAGCTATCGTGAATACGAGTCAGAATACGATCAATGCTATTGTTTACAATCATTTCAACGAAAGTAATATCAGTTCGGTTTATCAAAATGGAACTGATTTTATTACCTCACATGGAACAGCCTATGGACAGATCGGTTTTAATATTAGGGAAGGTAAATTGTATTTGAAATCAGTTGGAAATCCTTGTGGCGGTGGTGTAATTAGATTGGATGCTTCTTGCTGGTCTGATCTCTGTGAAAATACGATACCGCAAAGTGCATGGATTAATGGAGGGGCGGAAATCCTCATTAAAGATTTTGCTTCAGAAACGGAGCCGCTCTTTCATGTTAATTTGAAATCGTATGTAAATTGTTATGCGACTACGGCAACATTGACCGCTTTTGTAGATGTTCCTGGTCAGAAAATTGAAATAGAAGACTATTATCATTTCGGTGCATCTAGTAGTGGTGGGCTAGATGGAGGCGGTACGAATACCGTAACATCAGCGAGTGCTGCTTATGGCAAAATATCCTATAGGCTTGATGGTACGAATTTATATTTTAGGCTCATCAGCCAAGCTTGTGGTGGAACGGGGAGAGTGATGCCTTCCTGTTTCTTAGGGTTAAGTTGCGAGACTGCTAGTGGGTCTTGCGATGATGGTAATCCTTGTACTGTCAATGATGTTTATAATGCGAGCTGTGATTGTACGGGGACTTTTCAAGATAGCGATGGCGATGGTATTTGTGATGGGCAAGATAATACCAATGGAGATTGTACTTTGAATGCACCATGTGATGATGGGGATAGCTGTACTACGAATGATGTTTATAATGCCGACTGTATTTGTGCGGGAACCTTTGGCGATGATGACGGAGATGGTATTTGTAATGCAGAAGATATTTGTGCATACGGTATTCCTGAAAGTGGATTGCTCAACGATGGGGAAGAAGTATTGGCCGTAGATTTTACGGGGAAAGAAGGGGTGTCGTTTTATGTCGATTTGAGTTCGTTTACGACTTGTTATAATTCGACGGCTACTTTAAAGGCTATTGTTAATGTTACGAATAATACGATTCATGTTTTGGAGTATACCCATTTTTCCAGCAGTGCTACAGATGATCCTGTTTCGGGAGATGGTACCAGTACCGTAAGTTCCGTGAGTTCCGCCTATGCCAATATTGCTTTTGATTTAAGGGGCAATGCATTGTATTTTAAATTGATCAGTAATGCCTGTGGGGTAGCCAATAGGTTAAACAGTTCCTGTTGGTCACCTTATAATGCGGACGCTTGTATATATGATATTATCGAGAGTGACTTGCTCAATGAAGGGGAAGAAATATTGGCTGTCGATTTTGCAGGGCAAGTTGGGGAATCATTTTATGTTGACTTGAATTCGTTTACGAGTTGTTATAATTCTACGGCTACTTTAAAGGCGATTGTTAATATTGCGAATAATACGATTCATGTCTTGGAGTATACCCATTTTTCCAGCAGTGCTACAGATGATCCTGTTTCGGGTAATGGAAGCAGTACCGTAAGTTCCGTAAGTACCGCCTATGCTAACATTGCTTTTGATTTAAGAGGGGATAAATTGTATTTTCAGTTGATTAGTAATGCTTGTGGGGTTGCCAACAAGTTAAACAGTTCGTGTTGGTCACCTTATTATGATTATGCTTGTACATATGTCATTCCCGAAAGTGGCTTGCTCAATGATGGGGAAGAGGTATTGGCTATCGATTTTACAGGTCAAGTTGGAGCGTCATTTTATATTGATTTGAGTTCGTTTACAAGTTGTTATAATTCGACGGCTACTTTAAAGGCGAT
>JAHDGC010000736.1 GCA_020627865.1 Saprospiraceae bacterium
ACCCGTACTTTGCCAGTTGAAAAAAGCCCCCCCGAATCCGGAAGAAGATATTCCGATATTTTGCTGAAAATAGCAATTAGTGACATCAACATTTGTACACCGCAAGGGATATAATGCCCCTCTTCTTGTAGCATTACTCACAAAGCCACAATCCGATACCGCAATATCCGAAACCTCCCGAACTAGAAGTCCGCCTGCCTGAGAACTTACCCTGTTGTCTTGAAAAATGCAATTGCTAAAACTGGATCCGGATGCTCCTTCGGCAATCAATCCCCCCGCACCAGAGCGCGCAAAGTTGCCTTCAAAAATACAGTTGCTAACTTGTACTGGGGCATAGCTGAATAAACCCCCTCCTGATCTGAAATATTCTGCTAAATCAGCATTATCATCGGTATGGGCACCTTTTATGGTAAAGCCATCAATGATAACCTGATCGGTCATCTGAAAGGTGTCGACAACCAGAACATGCAGGGCATTGTCTGTTTTAAATTCATCAAAATTGTCTACAACATCATCGTTGTTTAAATCACCACTTAATATGGTCGGATTGGCGGCAATGTCCCTTTGATCAATGCTGGTTTCTGTACCCGCAAAACCGCCATAAAGGGCAGGGGCACCAGAAATTGTAAAGGTGGAAAGGGTGTCTGGGGTTGCCCCGCCGGGGTGATACGTTCCAGTGGCAATCCATATTTCACCAGTGGTGGTAGTGGCTAATGCGTCGGAAAGATCAGTATAGGCATTGGCCCAAGAGGCTCCGTCATTATTTCCTGTGGCATTTAGATCAACGTAAGTTGCTTGTGCGTTTATCGAATTAAAAAAAAGGACTGGGAAAAGTAACAGTAAAAAGGTATTGCAAAGAATGTGTAGTTGTTTTTTCATGGTTCTGTTTTTATTTAAAAATGAGTATAAAGTTATTTATTACACAGTGTACTGGTGATAAAAATATAAAAAATACGGTGTTAATTCACTTTTTGTAAAAAAAAATGCTTTGTAAATCAAGGCAACCTCCTCTCTAAAATGGAGCATATCATATTAATATTCATAGTATTATTTAATTTTAATTAAATAAGGAGCCAATAATTTGTAGTGGTGATAATATTGGTTTAATTTTGGCCTTTATTTTTTGACATTACCTTTTGTTCTTGTAAGTGACAAAAACAAACATATATAATGTGTGGAATAGCATTAGTTCGTTTACTCAAGCCGCTAGAATTTTACCATAAAAAATATGGAACGGCTTTTTACGGTCTGAATAAATTGCGCCTGCTCTTGCAGAAGCAACGAAATCGAGGGCAAGATGGAGCTGGAATAGCAACCATCAAACTGTCTCCAATGCCGGGGACACAATACATCAATCGGAATCGGAGCAATGCAAACGATTATTTAGCGGATGTTTTTCGAGGCATTTACCAGCACTTTGAAGATTTAACGCCTGAGGAAATGGCCGATACCCACTGGCTGAAAGAAAACGTACCCTTCATGGGGGAAATATTGTTAGGGCATCTTCGCTATGGTACGCATGGGGGAAATGGCATCCAAACTTGCCACCCTTTCCTGAGAAGAAATAATTGGATTACCCGAAATCTTGTCCTTGCCGGAAATTTTAATATGACCAATGTTGACGAACTCTTTGAGGAGTTGGTCGGCTATGGCCAATACCCCAAAGAAAAATCGGATACGGTGACGGTTTTGGAAAAGATTGGCCATTTTCTGGATGCAGAAGTACAGCGTTTATTTGATTGGCATAAATCGGAATATTACGACAATACGGTCATCACCGATTTAATTATCAAGGGGCTGGATGTTCGACGTGTTTTAAAAAGAGCAAGTAAGCGACTGGATGGTGGTTACGTAATGGCTGGAATGATTGGACATGGTGATGCTTTCGTGATGCGTGACCCGCATGGTATCCGGCCTGCTTTTTATCATATAAATGATGAAATCGCGGTAGTGGCATCTGAGCGGCCCGCGATCCAAACTGCATTTGGTATCCACTGCTCGAAAATACAGGAGCTTACCCCTGGGCATGCTTTGATCATCAAAAAAGACGGCACAACTACTGAAGAACTCTACATGCAGCCGGAGGAGAAAAAGGCCTGTTCCTTTGAACGGATTTATTTTTCAAGAGGGACGGATATAGATATTTATCTGGAAAGAAAAAATTTGGGGCAGTTGTTGGCTAAAACTGTATTGAAGTCTGTCAATTATGATATTGAAAATACCGTTTTTTCTTATGTGCCCAATACGGCAGAATCTGCATTTCTGGGTTTGGTGAAAGGGGTGGAAGAGCGCCTGAATGTGAGTAAGCGGAAGAAGATTCTAGAGCTGGGCAAAGATGCCAAAGGGAAAAAGCTGGAAAAAATCCTGTCGCTCAGTCCGAGGGTAGAGAAGATTGTAGTCAAAGATGCCAAGCTGCGGACTTTCATCGCGGATGCTGCTTCAAGAGGGGACTTAATCTCCCATGTGTATGATGTGACTTACGGGATTGTTTGCAACGATAAAGATAACTTGGTGTTGCTGGATGATTCCATCGTTCGGGGTTCAACGCTAAAGAATAGTATTTTGAAAATTGTATCGCGCTTGCGGCCGAAAAAGATTGTAATTGTCAGTTCTGCACCGCAGATTCGTTATCCAGATTGCTATGGTATTGATATGTCTAAGATGAACGAGTTTGTAGCATTTAAGGCTTTGGTGGCTTTGTTGAAGGAGCATGAGAAAGAACACCTGCTTCAGGAAACTTATGAGCGTTGTAAGGCACAAGTCAACCTTCCGGCTAAGGAAATGAAGAATGAACTTATCCCACTTTATGATACCTTTAGTTATACCGACATTTCTAAAAAAATAGCCGAAATCGTTACCCCGAAAGGAATAAAACCCAAGATAGAGGTGATTTACCAAACGATAGAAGACCTCCACAAGGCTTGCCCGAACCATAAAGGCGATTGGTATTTTTCTGGAATTTATCCGACTCCGGGCGGGAACAAAGTGGTGAATAAAGCTTTTATTAATTATATGGAGAAGTCGGATGCGCGGGCTTATTAATAGACCGCTGCGCTTGTAGACCTTTAGATCGTTCCGCCTGTCAGATATCAGACATTTCCTCATAACGGAAATAGTACACAATTAGGATGATTTCTCCCTATGACGTATCAATATCCGCTAACGATATTACAATCACCCCAACAAATCCAAAACCAAATAAGCCGAGTCCACCGCCCTCAGCACCGGTCACGATTTCATCCGTTCCAAAATCTCCTCTGCTCTTTTCGCTAGTGGATAATCCTTTTTGATAATCAGCTTTAGATTATGCTTTGCGCTTTCCCTATTTTTTGTTTTCAAAAAAGTTAAGGCCTGAAACCAGAGTGCTTGCTCTGTCCCTGTGTTATCCGATGCATCTATAACTTGTTGAAATTTCAAGATGGCGTCTTTATGGTGACCCAGTTGCACAAGGTTTTTACCCTGAAGAATTAAGACATTATGATAGAAATTTACCGTCTCTGGAATCTGACCGAGCAACAGCTGAGACTTTTGATAATCCGATATATTATAAGCCTGACCTGCTTTTTCCAATAAAGCGATAGCCGCATTTTCTGTAATGGCATTTTGATTTCCTCTCTCGTTGATATGCTTGTATTTATCGGTTGCATTCCAATACTCGGAAGCAATCTGTTGTAGGTCACTTTTTTCAGGAAGCATCTGCCAAGCTAAAAAGGAACCAAGCAGTAATGCCAATGAAGCCGCAGCAGCAAAAAGATATTTTTTAAAATTTCCTGGACGGATTTTGGCTTCGCTTTTTTGCTTTTCTTCCCGGAGCATTTCAAGCAATTCCCGTTTATGATCTGCTGACCTTTCAGGTAACATTACATCTATATGTGTCTGGGTGAATTCATACCGTTCTAATCTTTCCTTGAAAACTGGATCATTGTTTAGTCTTACATCAAGTTCATCCAATTCTTTTTCTGAAAGTTTTTTTTCAAAATAGCGCTCTATTAAATCGAGGTCTTCATGAATTGTATTTTGCATGATTTTACTTTTTTGATGGTTTTGCACTTC
>JAHDGC010000737.1:0-1362 GCA_020627865.1 Saprospiraceae bacterium
GTCATCATAGTTTCTGCAAGGTATCAAGTATCAGAAGAAAATATCATTAAAGAAACTTTGAAGACTGGAGTTTCTGGCTTCATCGGGAAAAATGCCGATTGGGAGAAATTGGTCAATGCCATTTCCCTCGCTTATAAGGGACAGAGAAATATTTTTAGCAAAAATATCATTGATATTTTGGCCGCTAGTTTTGATGAATCTATTGAAGAATACAGAAAGTCTTTGGAAATGAAAAAAGGACCACCGTTTCAATATCAAATGTTGACTAGAAGAGAAAAGGAAGTCTTTGCCTTGATTTGTCAAGGGTTGGAGAGAAAGGTGAGATTGGAAAAACTAAAGATTGCTTCTGGAACTTACGACAACCACTGGAGTTCTATTAAGGATAAATTGGATGTAAGAAACGAGGTACAGTGCTTGTTGTATGCGCTGGAACACAGCATTGACGTAGGGCTAGAGAACTGGGATTAAGAAGAATACAACAACGAAAATACAAACCATCTAAATAATTTTCCAAGCAAACAAATGACACATTGGTGTTACACCAAGTAGTGTCACTTTGTTTATTTTTTTAAATGCAATTTGATTACTAATGTAATATTAGTAACAAGATAGGTATTGCTATCTCTAGCAAGTATAATTAACATTATAAACGAATCATAAAATTTTCATACGCCAAAACATAATCATATGTAACCAACAATTTTACCTCATGTATCATATCACGAATTTATCAAAACAAAATCAAATGCAACGAAATGTTATCATCGTCGAGGATGATCGCCTTATCAGGCAATCCCTTGTCAAGCTACTCTCTTCCGAAAAAGCAAAAATCAGAAACATCAACTTTATGGGCAGTGCCAGCAATGCGGAAGAACTCTTTAAGTTATTGAAAACCCAAACGCCTGATATTATCCTGTTAGATATGATCCTAGATCATGTCAAAGATGCAGGCCTACACATTCTTGATAACATTAATAAGGCGATCAAAGTGCTTATTCTTTCTGCTGATGTAAGGAATGCTAGGCTGATAAATGAAGCTATGAACAAAGGAGCTAAGGGTTTTTTATGCAAAGATATTGGGGAAGATACTTTACTTGAGAATATAGTAGATGTGGGGAAGGGGAAAAATAATATTACTTGCCGAGAAGTTGGGAGCACGCTAATAGGATATAGAAAGGAAGAAAACAAGTCGAATCAACTAACACCTAGACAAACTCAGGTATTCAAACTTTTCGCTGCCGGATTTAACCGTAATCAAGTTGCCCAAAAACTGGGTATTGGGATCCCTGCCGTAGATGCCAACAAGAAGGCCATCAGAGAAAAATTGGGCATATACAGACCTGTGCATTATTTGTTATGGCT
>JAHDGC010000737.1:1372-4053 GCA_020627865.1 Saprospiraceae bacterium
ATTATTGTTCACTTTGTTATGGATATTAAAAAACAAGCCAGAATGGCTGTCAGAAATATTAAATCTCAACAATGAAAATTCATTATAAAAAATAATAGTATAGCTATAAAAAACTATAATACAATCAACAAAAAACTATACAACAAAAACCTCATTTCCAATATTTTTTCTGCTTCCAGATAACCGTATCTTTGTAATGTAAAGATTGTAAGACGACAACAAAAAAGCCACAGGGTTCAACATTTATTTTAGGCAAAAAATATAATCTGTAAGCACTTCAATTTTTACAAGCGTATTGGACTGTCTGAACAACTCAGCAGGAGATAGGCCTTTGTATCTATTAGATTTTTAAACACTTTAAATATAAATCGTTATGAAAATTAGAAATCATGCTGTAAAATCTGTAGAAAACAATATCTCAGATTTCAAAAACAATGTCGTTACCAAAAAGCAAGTAACAAAAATTAAGGGCGGAAGTCAAGATTTTGTAATCACCGAAGATTGTATTGATCTGTAATTGGTTTAACAACAAAGCTAAAGTTATGAGCGTATGAGGGCATTTTGCATCCTGCAACTTGCCTTCTACGTTTTACAAGAATCACACATAACCCGTATTTTTCATAAAAAAATCTTAAAATATGATTGATCGCTAGTTTCAAACTTCCATTTTTAGTCGAAAAAGTATAATTTTGTAGTTGGTCTTCGTTATAGAAAAGACCAAATAAACAGAGGAAAATCCTGCACTCGCCTCCCCGCAATCCCCCCAAGGGGTTGCTTTCCCTCGATTTTCCTGCATTTTTAGGGAGCTGGAAATAAATAATGTACGCAAAATTGACAAGATTATTTTGTTTCCAGACGAGGCGCAAAAACCGGAGTTTAGCAGGGCTAAATGAGGCTTTTTGCAACGATGTATGGGAGCAAAAGAAGCGGTCAAGATGTGTAGCTTATTTTTTGCCAGTTCCCTTAATATAATTATGCTCGTTTTATGCACTTGATAAAATACAAAATATGAAATATACCCTTTCATGCATATTTTTAATCCTAATTGGTTGTAGTGTTGCCCTACAAGCACAATCTGCGCATAAGCACCTGAAAGATGGAAATGCAGATTACGAGAAAAATGACTTTACGGCTGCCGAAGAAGCGTATCGCAAATCCCTCAATAAAGAACGAACAGCGAGAGGAAGTTACAATCTCGGCAATGCCATTTATAATCAAGAAAGATACGAAGAAGCCGTCAGACATTATAATGATGCGATTAATGCTGCCCAGACTCCCGAAGAAAGGGCTAATGCTTATTATAATCTCGGCAATGCGCATTATGGACAACAAGATCTCCAAAAAAGTCTTGAAGCTTATAAAAATGCCCTTCGACTTAAACCTGATGATATTGACACAAAACATAACCTGATGATGACTCGTCAGATGATGCAACAGCAACAGCAACAACAACAGCAGCAACAACAACAAGAAGGGGAAGAAGGGGAAGAAAGTGAGGAGCAGCAACAACAGCAGCAGAGCCAACAACAGCAAGAAGAAGGAGAAGAGCAACAAGAGCAGCAGCAGGGAGAAGAACAAAAACAGGAAGGCGAGGAAGAGCAACAGCAAAGCCAAGAGGATGCCGGAAAGGAAGGCGAGGAAGAACAACAACCCTCTGGTGGGGAAGAGCAAGATTTGAACAAGGAAGAAGCTCGGCAATTGTTGGAAATTATGGAAGAGGAAGAACGAAAAGTACAAGAGAAATTGCGCAAGGCGGGGAGTAAGAACTCTAAGTCGGATAAGGATTGGTAATTGGTGGATTGGTGATTAGTGCGCCGTCTGGAAATAGTGACCTTTATTCTATAAAGATTGCCCATTGCCAAAAGGCGTCTGACTTCTGTTGGTCATTAGTGATTAGTAGGCCTCAAGGAAATGGATGCCTCATTCTTAAGGCTTGCTCCTTCATACAAAGGCGTCTGATTTCTGCGGACAATTGGTTTTATAAATTTTATTTAACAATAATATATCTAACATGAAATACTTAACTATAATAACCATATTTTTGATCTCGACAATTACGGTAGCCTTATCTCAGGATAGCGAATTTACGGTAGAGATCAACCCTTCGGAGGTCTTGATGCACAATTACTTTGAGGTAAAATTCACGTTAAAAAACGCAAAAGGAAGACAGTTTTCCCCGCCTAATTTTCAGGATTTCAAGGTAATTGCAGGCCCCAACCAATCGTCCAGTTTCAGCATGGTAAACGGTACCGTGGATCAGAGTCAAAGCTATTCTTTTTATCTAGAACCGACTTTGCCCGGCACGTTTTTTATTGAATCGGCCACCATTGAAGTAGATGGCAATATACTCGAATCGACTCCAACAGAAGTTGTTGTATTGGAAAATCCGGACGGTATTAAGCAAGAGATTCCACAAGAAAAACAACATTTTGAATTTGATTCCTTTTTTGATTTCCCTTTCGGAATGGAAAAAGAAAAGCCTGCACCAAAACCTAAAAAGAAAAGGAAGGTTTATAAGATGTGATGAGGGGCTACGCGATTAAAAGCTGTAAGTTGTAGGCGATAGGCTGTAAGCTGTCCAACAACGTATATATTGTACAAAAATGTAATGGGATAAAGTTACTTTTGCTCATTTTTTGGGTTGCAAAACCATCGAATAATAGACATCAACTTTTTATGCT
>JAHDGC010000738.1 GCA_020627865.1 Saprospiraceae bacterium
ATTGAGAACATAATAAACATGTATAAATTAATGTATGCATGTTTTGCTTATGTGTTTGTTGATCTTGGATAATGATTGAATAACAAGAAAAGGGTGGCTTTTACAAAGTTTATGCTGCTTTTGTTAACTCTAACGGTTCTTTTGCTTATCCACTACTGCCCGCCAGCATCAATCTTCAATTCGTTTCTCAGCGACATAATATTTTTGTAAAATATTGTTTACGATGAAACTCACCGAACGGTTTTCTTCAATAGAATCTTTTTCGATTTCATCTAGCACCTTTTCGTTGATGTATACCGTCTTCGATTTTCCCAATACCTTCCTCGTTTTGTTTCTTGGCTTTGGCTTTCCCATAATTACTGGTGTATTTAAGAAGTTGTTTAAACTTAACACTTTGGGCTGAAACCATCCCTTTTTCACTTATGCGTCGTTACAAAAATCCTCATTATGCAAAGGCATAACTCCGGTTTTTGCGCCTAGCCTAAGTAAAAAATTGACTGTTTTCATCTCCAAAAGCTAATTTTAAAGAGCTTCTAACAAACCTGAAACCTTTGTGTTTTTTATTGTTCAAGTTTGGGGGCAAAAAGTAGACTATAAAAGTAGACTTTTGAGGTGTATTTGGGGGAGACATTCAGTATATTGTGTCGAATAATTTTTGGAAGTTAGTTTAATCTTTATTTTTATAATTAATTGATAGTTAAGTTTTTCTGAAAAATAAATGCATTAATTTTAGGTATTCTTTTAGGTAGTAATTATCTTGCTTGTTGTCTGAAAAGGGATCATTTTTTGTAAGAAAAATCAAGTAATTTCAATGAAGGGGTTGATAGAAATCGTTAAAATTTTGGGAAAATATAAGCCTATGGCGTTGCCTATGGTGGGGAAAATTCGGGAAACATCAGATCGAGTAAACCAATTTTACAAAGGTGTATCAAGGGGTAAAATTGATTCGGATGAGCGAGCTGCAAAAGTAATTTTGGACTGTTCTCCGGATGACCAACGGTATCGAGATTTGAAACTAGACCTTAGAAATAATATATTGAATACGGTATTTTTTATTGATACTAAAAAATTAAAGATTGATAAGAGATATAATCGAGTTGCTATAAGATGTCATAAAAAATGGACAGCAGCTCGAATTTTAAATAGTATCGGGGCAAAGCATGCGGCTGTCGAACTGGCTATTCAGGTATTGAAGCAGGCTCGGAAAGTAGAGATGTCGAATGTGATTGTGGATATTGCTTTGTATCTGCGGTTTCATTATGGAGCTTTAGTTGGTGATAAACAAAAGTTTGAATATTATAATAAATTGTATCATACATATTATGAGATCCAGACTTGGGAGAATAAAGCACAGGAATATTATACAGAATTAGCATTATACTATGTGAATAGTAAGGCTGATAAGAGTGCGATTCATGAAAAGGCAAAGAAGTTATATGAGGAACTAGAGCCTTATTTTTATAAGTACAAAACATATAAATTAATTTATTTTCCAGGCTTTATAAAGCTCATTATTTATATGAGTATAAACGATTTTAAAAGTTCTACTGGCGTTTGTAAAGAAGTTCGTGGATTGCTTAATAATAATTCCTTGTGTCCTTCTGTAGGTAAAGCAACTTTTATGCACCAACAGCTCATTTGTTGCATCCAACTCAAACGCTTTGAGGAAGGCGAAGCATTAGCTGCTCAAGCAGAAAAAATATTAAAATCTAATACATACAACTGGTTCAAACACCAAGAACTCTACTTCCTCCTTTCCACCCATACCAAAAACTACCAACGCGCCTATGAAATCCTTCAGGAAACTACAAACACCAAAGGCTTCCAATCCCTAGACGAAAGCTCCACGGAAATCTGGAGAATCTACCGGATGTACATGAACTATCTGGTCATGCAAGGTAAAGCCGTCGCGGAGCGGGGCGATGCCAAGCACATCCGGCTGGGCAAGTTCCTCAATGAAGTCCCCCGATTTTCGCAGGACAAGCGGGGGCTAAACATCGCGATTTTGATTATCCAAATTTTACTGTATATCCAGCTCAAAAAATACGATAAGGCCATTGATAGGATAGAGGCCGTCGAGAAATACTGCACCCGCTACCTCCGGCACGGGGATAATTTCCGGAGCAACTGTTTTATCAAGATGATCCTGCAAATTCCGATAGCCCGTTTCCACGAGGCCGCTGCCCTGCGGAAAGCCGAAAAGTATCACGAAAGGCTACTGGCCAATCCCATCGAAGATGTGAACCAGGCGCATTCTATCGAGATTATTCCCTACGAGGATTTGTGGAATATGGTGGTGGATTCCTTGGGGCGGAAGATTCGGTGAGGATATTGTTTTGTAAATATTATGTTATTTTAATCATGCAAACAAAACATCCATAGAGAAATCGCTATCTACCAAGCCGATGCTGTGTTTGTTCGGCTTTAAGCCAAAGCTGGTGATGAAACAAAGAAAAACCTGTTTACGAGTTTTGGTAACATTTGTAAAAACACCCATTTTTTTGCGAAGTTTTTCGGCATAAGCTTTGTTAATGCTGAATTCATCATGGTGGAATTTTACCTCACAGATGTTGATGGTCTGGTCGTTGCGGTCAATCAATATATCTATCTGAATTCCGGAGTTTTCCGCATCCCCTTGGTATATAAAACTAGAAGTTTCCGTATAGATACCGGCTATTTCCAATGCCTTTTTTATACGCTCAATATGTTTGAGACACAGGCTTTCAAAAGCATAACCGCTCCAACTTTTGTAAACCGGTATCTGGCTTAACTGCTTCCACATGTCCTTTTCTGGGAGGCGTTTGTTTTCGATGAAGTGTAGGTAAAAAAGCGAGTACTCATCGGTAAGACGGTATAGCATATCTTTCTTCTTTTTCCCGAAAGGATAGTAGGCCGATACAAAACCTGAATGTATTAACTCCTGTATCATTTTTGAAATGGCACCACCTTCTGACAGTTTGGTGTATTGCACGATTTCTTTTCGAGTAAGTCCTTTCCATTTTTTAGCTAAGGCCCTGATGATGGCAATATGTTTTTCCGAATTTTCAAAGAGGGCAGGATAGAGGCGCGTAAATTCATTGTGGAGTAAGCCCGATTCCGAAAAGCAAATATCATCAATATTTTGCGCGGCACTTTTCCCAGATTCTATCTCCTTGAGGTAATGTGGGATGCCTCCCATAATCATATAAATTTGCGTGATCTGGTAGCGGTTCAGCTTTATTGCTTTATGTTTGAAAAATTGTTCGGTTTCTAATAAGCTGAAAGGCTTCAGGAAAATTCGCTTCGTAATTCTATTGTGTAAGCCGCCTTTATGTTGTACAACTTTTTGAATCATCCATGATGCCGCTGATCCACAAATGACGATAACAATATTGTTTTTAGAAGCCCAATTGTTCCAAAAAAAACCGAGTGCAGCTAGGAAGCCAGAACGTGGTGTGGCCAGCCAGGGGAGTTCGTCGAAAAAGAGAATGCGTTTCCGTTTTACTTTCTTGAGGTCTTCCAAAATGGTAATCAGTTGGCGGAAGGCTTCGAGCCAACTTTTAGGGGCAGGTAAATCTGTTTTCGATTTTGAAATCTGTTGTGCTAAAAAAGCGAAATTTTCCAGTTGCGCCCTATAGCTTGCATTCTGAACCCCGGTTACTTCCAGATCAATTTTGCTATTGTAGGCCGTCCGGATGAGGAATGTTTTGCCAACTCTTCTCCGGCCAATTACGGCGATCATTTCCGATTCATCTGATCGTAAAGCCTTCTGTAAAACATCCTGTTCTTTGATTCGGCCAATTAATTTTGTGGACATTGGTATTTTTTATAACTTGCGAAATCTGCCTTAAATATAGGGATTTCGCGAGTTATAGCAAAATTTGAGCGTAACTATTTAAAGTTTTCTATCTTTGAATCATGGTTTAAACTTTCATGGAATTTATTAAAGCTCTATATTTACTTAGTGTAGCATCATACTACTGGACAAAATTTAAAATCGCAATGGTGCCGGTACGCTCATGTGCATCAAGTTAAAAAAAGATAATATGAAGAAAT
>JAHDGC010000739.1 GCA_020627865.1 Saprospiraceae bacterium
ACCGCAACAATATCTAAGTCGCCATCATCATCCAAATCCGCCGTATCCATACTATTCAATTGTTGATAACCAGAACCAATAATTTGTTTGGCACCAAAATTCCCACTGCCATCATTTTCAAACCAAGACAATGTTTCCACGATATTGAAATCTCCAGAACTGCCCATCACATCCAGATCACCGTCACCGTCCAGATCGGCTGCATGCACATCATTCACGTGATCGCCTGCCGCATAAATAAGTTGCGCAGTACCAAAAGATACTCCTCCCATATTCTCGAACCATGTAAATCTGCTATTCTCTTGTGCTGCAATAAGATCGGCATAACCATCACCATTCACATCGCCTGCAAACAAGCTATTGCAAGGAATGGCTCCAATCAGAATTTTATCCCCAAATGTTCCTAAACCATCCTCATTTTTATACCAGAATAATTCTGTTTCCGTACTGGTAAAAATATCCAGATCACCATCATTCTCTACATCCAAACTAACAGAAGTTATAACGCCACTTCCATTTTTTGACAAAATTTTCTCCGCAGTATATTGGGCGTATACATTCGAGAATAGCAACACCTTAAAAAAGAGTAAGAGTAAGTTTTTCATAAGACATTCAAACTATTTGGAATAAATTTAGCAAAAGTACTAAGAAGCTGTCTAAAAGAAGGGGCTTTGGCAATATTTAATCCCAGGAATGGACAAATATAAAAGCGGAGCCATTTGGAGATTAACGGCCAAGTTATCAATAACAAAAGAGAGAAAATTTTATATAAAAAGTCTATCCCGTTGAAAAAATTTCTATTCCTCAATAAAAATGTATTGAATAATAGTGGAAAACCTACAATAAAGACGAAGCCTTCTTCTATGCTAACCAAGAGTTTTGTAACAAGGCAGAACCTATCACAAGCAATAATTAAATGACAATATTCTCACGTCAGGCACCCAATGCTGGAATAATCTACAAGCATTACAACATAAGCACGGCGAATAATTCCCTAACAAGTTTGTAGATTCCGATAAAAAAATTATTTTTGAGTGCGTTTTATAGATAGTCTTTATCAAAAAATCAAAACAATGACGATAAAAATTGGTGACAAAGCACCGAATTTCACTTTACGGGCAAGCGATAAATCAGAAGTTTCCTTAGAAGATTACAAGGGCAAGCATGTGGTATTATTGTTCTTTCCACTGGCTTTTACAGGGGTTTGTACGACCGAACTCTGCACGATGCGAGACGATATGAGCAAATATGAGCAGCTGGGTGCACAGGTACTCGCCATTTCTGTCGATTCGCTTTTCACTTTAGAGAAATTCAAGGCCGAGAATAATTATAATTTCCCGCTGCTTTCTGATTTCAATAAGCAGGTTTCGAGAGCTTATGGCTCTTTTTACGAAGAATTCGTGTTGGATATGAGAGGGGTTGCCCGTCGGTCTGCATTTGTTATTGACAAAGAAGGTACGGTACAATATGCCGAAGTTTTGGAATCCGCCGGAGATTTGCCAAACTTCACCGCAATAAAGGAGGCCTTATCAAATTTGACTTAATACAATAAAATTTGTATCTTGTGGGCTATATTTTAAAATTCCTGCTAATGTTTTTCAACGATACAATACAAGAAATAGAGGAAGTTTTATTAGAAGAAAAACTTTCTGATGTTGGCGAACCGGCGCAATTGTTAATTTATAACGATGATGTCAATACTTTTGACTGGGTGATTAAATGTCTGACAGAAATTTTGAATCATACCAGCCAGCAAGCCGAACAACTTTCTATGCTTATTCATTTTAAAGGAAAAGCTACGGTTAAAACCGCACCACTCCGTGAATTGAGGCCTCAAAAGGACGCCCTTTGTGATCGAGGACTATCCGCAGTGATAGAAGGGGGTAAAGAGTAGCATTTTCTCCGATAAAAATAAAACAATCTACATTTTCGCGTTTCTTTCTTTCTTCATGATCGAAAGGAGCGCATTTTTTTGTGTTTTCAATCTGGTTCTTTGATAATTTTTGCACTCCTTATGTTCCAGACATTTGCATGACTGGCCATGATATGCCGTTCCGATGGAACTCATATCCCAACATACTAAGAAGTCGCTTTCGAAGAAATTATCCAAGGCTCCTTAATTTATATTGCTTCACCTATGCCAGTATTCTGGTTATCCGATAAAGACATCACATTCCCCCACCCCGGCCTGGCCAACGAAGATGGCATCTTGGCCGTAGGGGGTGATTTGTCCAAAGAAAGGTTGTTGGAATCCTACCGATATGGCATTTTCCCTTGGTATAACCCTGGAGATCCGATATTGTGGTGGTCGCCCGATCCCCGCTTTGTCCTTTTCCCCAAAGATTTGAAGGTTTCCAAAAGCATGCGACCTTATTTTAACCAGAAAAAATTTACCGTCACCTATGATCAACAATTTGAAGCAGTCATGACAGCCTGCATGAAACAGCGTCGCCGGGGTCAATCTGGCGGCAGTTGGATTTCGGAGGAGATGATTGAGGGTTATGTGGCATTGCATAAGGCAGGATATGCACATTCTGTCGAAGTTTGGAAAGATGGCGAACTGGCCGGTGGTTTGTATGGTGTTTCCTTGGGCAAGATTTTCTTCGGGGAGTCGATGTTTATGTATGTGAGTAATGCGTCTAAGTTTGGCTTCATTACTTTGGTGAGAAAACTCACGGAGCTGGGCTTCGTGATGATTGATTGCCAACAGCGTACACCACATCTGGAAAGCCTCGGCGCGAAGTATATTCCACGGACGACTTTTGTGGGTTATATGGAGCGGAATCATCTGGAGGAGAGTTTGGTTGGGGATTGGGAGCGGGTTGTTAATGGAAAGTAAAATCCTGTCATATAGGATTGCTTAAATTTGCGCAACAGCAACATAAAAAAGGAGAAATTATTTACATATGGCAAATAACTTCTCCTTCAATTTATATTATTCAGTAATTACCGATGGCGAAACACAGGCTATTGTAAAACAACTTTACCAGAAAAAGAAAACCCTTTGTCTCCAGTTATTTTATAAAAATAAGTCCCAGGCGGTACCGTATTTTTGAAACGGAGTTGCTCCAACTGCTTTCCTTCACTTTGATGCTGCACCATTTTCTTCGCAACAATTTTACCGGAAAAGTCAAGTATAAATATGTTTACATTTTGCGCTTTATCCAAGGTGTAACTCATGTTTAATTGCGCTCCTTTTTGAATTGGATTAGGATATACTTGCGCTGTTGCTGCCGTATGCAGCTGTTGGCCAGCGTTTCTTGGGAAGGCACTTTCATATACCACTACTTCAGAACGATCTTCCAACCCACTACGACCTTTCTCATTTTCTTTTTCACCATTTTCGTTACCCATACGCCATGGAGGAATAACAATATCAGTAAAATGAATTATCCTTTGCCCTGTATTATTATTTTCATTTATTTCATCAACATTATCTGTAGCGTCTGCAACAAAAAGCAGGTATTTATATCCTGTTTGCAAAGCATTTACAGAAACAATTGCAGAAGCCTGCATACTTGCTCCAGGAGTCAAAGATAAAATACTCGCAGCTCCTAAATAAGTATCATCTGGACTCCAGCTAGTATTATTTGATAAATAAATCCTTAGTGATGACGAACCAGCCGTTGCAGTTCCTATATTCTTGACAACACAAGACACATTATATGAGGTAAATGAATCCCAATAAGGACCTCCGCTGTTAGGAGATTGCACAGTTAAATCTGGTAGCGCATCTTCCTCTGGTTCTTCAGAATTCCCGCCACAGATACTTGAAACAGAAATTCCTTTATTCGTTGTATACAAACTATTAATGTAACCCGAACTATAGGTCGATAAGTCCATCATACCATCTATAGGATTTGGCCCCCAATTTACGCCGGCTTGAGTAGAGCTGTTTAGAAAATTTTTGATATTATTGGATAATGTCGTCATAGAACTTGGCGCTCCCGGAAAACTTTTAGCATCCCAAGCTCCCACGCGCTCTATACAACAATTGGCATTGTTATTATGGGGTACGGTTATAGC
>JAHDGC010000740.1 GCA_020627865.1 Saprospiraceae bacterium
ACCATCAGAACAGGTTTCACAGGAGCCATCATCTTGTGTTGCATCCGGATTATAGCTGTGGGCATTCGGATCCGTACAACCAAAAATCTCATCCGAGTCAATGCAGAAGGTAATAGATTCTCCCGCCCCATAATCTCCACCAGAGATGATTTCTTCTCCACCATTTTCAAGGGAATAAGTTCCATTGCCATAGGCACAGCAAATGCCATCACCATAGGAATCGTAGATATTGAACGTGTAGGTACCATTCGGCAAATTAAACGTTTCTGCAATCACAGCATTATTCGGATAAGGGCCACCAGAAGCCAATACGGTACCGCTACCGGTTAATGTCCAGCTTACTTCACCACCATAATTATCTGTTAGTAAATTAAGGACAGTTGTAGAAGAGGCATAACATCCCTCATTATCTTCACAAGCTGCACAATTCGTTCCACCACAATCAACATCCGTTTCATCTCCATTTAAAACGCCATCCGAGCAAGTTTCACAAGAACCATCATCTTCCGTAGCATCCGGATTATAGTTATGGGCACTTGGATTCATACAACCTAAGACGGGCGGCTCTTCTACACAAAAATCCACCGTCTCGAAATAATTAAATTCGCCGCCACTTAAAATGGTTGTTGTGCCATTGACGAGGCTGAAAGACCCCTCGCCATAATTGCAACAAATCCCGTCACCATATAAATCATAGATGACAAAAGTATATTCCCCAACGGGCAAATTAAAATCCCTGATATAAGTTGTATTATTGGCGTATCCCCCTCCAAATGCAACAATCGTATTGCCTCTCATCAATCGCCATATGGTTTCTACGCCATAGTCATCCGTAGTCAAATGAAGTGTTGTAACAACTCCAGACACACAAGTGGTTGACGTATTCGTTTGTCTATTGAGCGCCATTTTTTCATCGCAGGCTGCCACAAATGACTCAACAGCCTCTTTGCTTGTTTGCACATTGACTAGCGCGGACTTTTCTAACTTTTCTTTTTTGGTATTGCTTGATTCTACGGGTGTAGAAACAAAGAAGATCAACAGTATTGATAACAAATTAATTGCAAATTGTTTTCTCATCTGGTTTTTAGGTTAAATGGTTGTTTGTATTATTTCAGAAATAATAAAAAATTAATTTGGATATAAATGATATGGGGAGAGCTTTATTATTGGTAGGGAGGAAAGAATGGTTAATTTGAAATTCCTTAGGTATATAGAACTTAAGACAAGTAATCCTTTGCAAGGATTAAACCAAAAAAATAAATTTCAGATAAAAAAATAGAATTTTTATTTTTTGTAAAGCTTTTATATTCTCGCGTAGCAAAATTGAAGCTTAGGAATGAAATGATTGCCGACAAAAAACCTTGATATACAAAAAACCTCCGAAACAAATGCTTCGAAGGTTTTCATCCTTATCTTTAGGATAACTTATTCTTTAAAAAACTTTTTATTTAAAATTCCCTTATCCGTTTCTATCGCAATAATATAGATACCGTGTGCTAAGGAAGCAATATCAATCGGCCTATTTATATTAGCCCGATCTACTTGCTTAATCCGCTGTCCCATAACAGTATAAATACTAATTGCATATACTTGTTTGAGCTTGGAAAGATCAACGTTAATTATATCATGTGCTGGATTTGGAAAAACCTCGAAAGCATCTTCATAAGACAATATTTTTTCGCTTTCCATACTGCCAGACAATTCTGTTCTTTCGTCCGCAAAGCGCCCTAGGTGATCGCCTCCTATACAAAATTCAACAATATCTCTGCGACCAAAGGAATTCCCAAAAGCAATATTGGTGTCTCCATTATCTAAGCTGTAGTAGCCATCTCCACCGATACCATCTCTTCCAGCATCCACAATTATGAATTTATAATCCCCAGGAGGCAAATTAAAGTCTAGGGTATAGATCGTATTATTGTCGTAGTTTCTACCCTGTGCTATAGTCTGCCCACCACTTTTCAAACGCCAGCGGGTTTCTCTTCCACGATCATCCGTCCTCAGGGTAAGTGTTGTTACAGAATCCGAGGGACAAGCATTAACTTCACTGTCTTCACTATCAATGACAATGGCAACACAAGGAGCACAGTTCACTCCTCCACAATCCACATCTGTCTCATCACCATTCATGATACCATCCGAGCAGGTTTCACAAGAGCCGTCATCTTCTGTTGCTTCTGGATTATAGTTGTGTGAACCAGCATTGGTACAACCTAATACAGCTGGTTCTGTTACAGGTTCTTCGATACAAAAATCAACGGTTGCATAGAAATTAAACATGCCTCCACTGAAAATCATGGTTTCTCCATTCATGACACTGAAAAAACCATCGCCATTATTACAGCAAATACCATCGCCATATACATCATAGATGGTAAAGGTATATGCACCCGGTGGCAGCTCTAAGTCTATAGTGTACTCTGTGTTATTAGCAAATACAGCACCGAACGCAACAATAATGTTACCGTTCATTACGCGCCACATGGTTTCTAAACCAAAATTATCTGTAATAAGGTTTATGGTAGTAATCGGGTCAGAAACGCAGGTAGTTGCGCTATCGGTCTCGGTCATTTCCATTTTGGAACCTGAAAGGAACAAGTCTGTTGCGATGTCCATTTGGGTTTTGGTCAAAGCAGACTTTACGAATTTTTCTTTTGTAGTGTTATTTGCTTGAGCGGGTGTAAAGATGAAAGAAGCTAACAATACTGCTAACAATGTAATTGTAAATTGTTTTCTCATTTGGTTTAGGTTATGGTGGTTATTGGTTGATGTCTTTTTTTTTACAAATTATTCTTTGACAATTTGTAAGAGGGTATAAAATGTTATGGGGAACTGAAAAAAGGAAGAGTTGATCGCGTAAAATTATTTTAGAATGGTACCATCTTTACGACGATTATCTAATTACAAGTATTGAACCAAAGCAGATGCATTTTCAATAAAAAAATAGAATTCTATCTTATTTCCGCAAAAAAGGCCGGACATGTAGTGTATTTGGAAAGTGCAAAGCGAGAATTTTAACCAAATGATGACAAAATAAAAAAAGCGCAAAACCTGAAGATAAGATCATCCAGATTTTACGCTGCTGTTTTTTTGTAAACAAGGAATCGAAGAAATCATTAATATCGAAAGGGAACACCTATTCTCTTATCAAATTTCTTACGATTTTATTGTCACGAATACGATTCCTTTGCTCTAGGTACATCTTAATCGTTTCATCTGAAGGTATTGACTGCTGTAAATTAAAATGAACAGCGAGTTTTCCTGATGCCGTTTTTGTAAAAACCAAACTTTCAGCCGCACCATATAATACAGATTCAAAGACGGCTTGCCCCCCGACATTGTCTTTCAGTTTGAAACGGACAGTTTTCCCAGTATTATTAACCTGCATGGTATAAAATATGTCACCCGCTATTTCTTCCAACAATAAAGTCTCGGTAAATTGTGTTGTTCCTTCATGTATAAAAACACCTGTTCCTTCCAATGTTCTCGAATCGGTCTGTATCCAAGTTTCCTTAAAGAAACTATCCTGATCTTTCCATGTTCCAAGCAACCATTGAAATTGTTGGATACTCCGAGCATGCGCACGAACCTCGTCACTACGCACCATATTATTCGTCTCCTTAGTAGTAACTCTCGTTGCTGACCGCTTTTTCTTACTCGTTCTCCTTTTTGTAACCTGCAATTCCTCCATATGTTGCACGGATTCACTGGCATAATCTGCATCACTGTGATCTACTTTCCCCACCATTTCCCCATCTGATACCGCAGTAGATGCAAGGACTTCTTGAGCTGCTACTTCTTCCACCACAGGCATATCAGCATCACTTTGTGCTGGCGCTATTTCGTCGATATAAGTGGCAACATCAGCAGGTTCCGCTGCCATAGGCGTTGCAGGCATCGATGAAGGAAAAGCAGTTTCTTCCATTGCCATATCCTCTCCGGATGCGATCTCCTCCTCTTCCCCTAAGGAGGTCTCCATTCTACTAGCAGCCACAATCTCTTGCGTAGTTTCCGTACCGATT
>JAHDGC010000741.1 GCA_020627865.1 Saprospiraceae bacterium
ATAAATATTTGTTAAAAAATTATTTTTTTTACTATATTTTTTTGTTTCTTTGCGTTCCTTTATCACACACAGAATACAGATAATCTTTTTATACCGATTTTCACCTTCTACACAATGGGAATTCATTGTGGTATTATCGTAATGCTATGATGATAATATAGAGTCATTAAAACGCAAATCCCATTTTTGAGAAAAATATAATTTTTTTTTACAAAATAAATGAAAAACAATGAAAAAAATCTGTTTAGCATTAACGTTTTCCTGCTTTATTTCAATGGCTTTTGCCCAGACCAACACGGTTGATGTCGGTTTTTGGGGCTTATTCCTCAGAACGATTAACCTGAGCTACGAAAAAGCAACCACAAAAAATCAATCCTTCCAAATTAAGGCGGGGTATACCATCCCGAGAGGGCTGCCTTCATTTTTTATTGAACTTGATGAAACATCAACACAGATAGAAACAACGAATAAGTTCTCCGCGGTGTCCGTTGTTGGAGAATACAGGTTCTATGTTAAGAGAGATGAAGCTTTGAGGGGTTTTTATGTTGCACCCTTTGTCAAATATAATAATTATTCCCTTGAATTTAGTGATAATGTGGAAGGTATTGACTATGTGGCTACTGGTGGTTTGAATACTTTTAGCCTCGGAGGACAAATTGGTTATCAATGGTTAATTGGAGACAAGTTTGTCATAGATTGGGGATTCCTTGGACTTGGTGTAGCCAGAAATTCTTTCTCTGTTAAATACGAGACAAACGATCTTAATGCCGATCTTCATTGCCCAAGATATTGAAAACGAGATTTCTGATGTGCCAATTATCGGCAGCAGAGTGGATGTTGAGGTTGATTCGGATTCTGTAAAAGCGAAGGCACCTTTTGTGGGGTTAGCTACCCGCTTTAATCTTGCATTCGGGTATGCTTTTTAAGCCCTAAAACAAAAAGATATTCATTTTAACGCTTTGCTATTCTTCTTTTTATAGCAAAGCGTTTTGTCTTCTATACATCATCATAACTCCCCCTTCTTGGCAAGCAGTTTTTGTTATTCCTTTCTAAAATTCAAACACAAGAGCATAAAAAAAGTATAGATCGCAACGCCAATGGCATTCTCTATGGTATTCTCCATTAAAAATGACAACAATAGTATTACAGAGATAGCCAACAAAAGAGGATGTTGATAATTTTTACGATAAAATAAAGGGAAAAAGAAAGCTAACAAAAACAGGATAAGCCCGACGAAACCCGTCCCTGCCAGCACCGACAAAAATTGGTTATGTGGCATTTTCCGGTCTTTAATCTCTGGATAGTTCTTGATATAAAAATCGTGGACACTTCGTTTTAGATCTCCCGCCCCGACACCCAAGACAGGATTGGCTTTTGTAATTTCCCAACCAATATGATAAGACAATAGACGATCCGAGTCGGAATAAGCTTGCCCCTTGCCCACCTGATACATTTTCCAATCCCATAACATATAATATACTTTTGTTTCCAAGCTAGGGACAGTTTTAAAGGCAATGACAGGTAAGGCTAAAAGTCCCCCTACAAGGAGCAAACCCATCATAATTTTCTTACTCTTAAAGGTGTATTGCAAAATGAGTAACAACAAGGCTACATAAAGGCAAATTAGCCCGCTTCTTACGGAAAGTACATGGATAAAGTAAAAGAGAAAAATGGTGATGGCTAAAATTAGCCAGCGTTCGCCTTTTCCTTTCCAGTAGAAACTTTTAATAAAAAGTACAATTCCACCGATGATACTGATGGCCAGCAGTAAACTGAATCGGATATGATTCATTGGTGTCGGGATGGGATGCCCCTTGCCCAAAGCTTCGTTAATTTCGTTATAATGCAAGAGATAATTTGCCCCAACATTCATACAACTATAACACATGACCAATAACAAAAAATAGAAGATGCCCATGAACTGTCGGTAGTTGAAACGAGGCAAGACCGCAAAGGCAAAGGGCAGCAACAGGAAAGGTAACTTTATCCGCAATCGCTCTAGCCAATAGTTCATATCTTCGGAATAAAGTCCACTAATTAATACAATAAAAAATAGCAAACTGATGATCCAAAATGATGTCTGTTGCTTGTATTTCCGGAAATAAGTACCAAGTTCCGGATTGATTACAACAGGAAATGTACGGGAAAAGTCTAGGGAAAACAATACGGCTGTCATCAAGCCAATCATGCTAACGGTCAGCAGGAACTTTGAATAAACCAAAGCAACAACGAGCACCCAACAGAAAAATAGAGCATAGTCTGTTCTGTTATAGCGGTTTAGAAAGGCATATTTCTCGGTTAGTGTAGGCAAAGTGTCCTTGAATTTAGTAATTAAAAATTATCATACCCAAATATGTAGGAACATACAAGAAATTAATATCTAAGCTTACAATACATAATCATATTGATGATTTTAACAAAAAAAATAATCAAAAAGTTTGCAAAAATCAATATTATTGTTACTTTTGTAGTAAGCTTTTGCTTACCTTCCTTTCAAATCTGGTATTAATAATGAGACGCAAAAGGTAGGTAGTATCAGGTAAAGTGTTCACGATACATTTTTATTTTTTATGATGCTTATCATGTTATAAAAGTGTTTTAAAATGTTGATGGATTGCGCGAAGTGATGCGAGCTCGGTTGTTTCATGCAGTTCGGGGAGTCTAAGGCTCCTTAGTTATATAGTTCTTCTTCTGAAATGTCAGAATTTGAAGGGTCAAGTTTATGACTTGACGTTGAGACCCCGAAAATGGGGATTGCCTGCCTGCTTGTCGCACGACAGGCAGGGTCTCGCGGTTGTTAGGGTGGGCACCCACCCTGAAAGGGTGTTTAACATTAAAATTTTAAAATAATATATATATTAAATCAACATAAAACACCTACATCAAAAAGCAATCATGCACAATCTACACCCATAGTTATGCAATTAGCAAAGGTACAAACAAGCCCCACTTCCATAATTTAAAAAACATACGGAATAACAAGCAACGCAAAGATAATGATTATTAGAATAGAAATGATATTTAGAATAATCCCCGCTCTCGCCATCTCATGCACCTTGATATAACCACTCGCAAAAACAATCGCATTAGGCGGTGTCGCCATCGGTAACATAAAGGCACAACTAGCCGCCATCGTCACCGGAATCACCAAATGTAAAACTTCAAGGCCAAGCCCTTTTGCTATGCCAGCAATCACCGGGCAGAAAATGGCCACCAGTGCAACATTACTCATCAGTTCCGTCATGAACAACATGATTACGACAAGTACAACCATGACAAAAAGCGCATTTAATCCCGCACTGGAAACCATCTCCCCGACAAACTTTATAATTCCCACATCTGATAACCCCTTTGCCAAAGCCAAGCCGCCGCCAAATAAAATTAAGATCCCCCAAGGAAGCTTTACAGTATCTTCCCAATTTAGGATAAAATTCCCACTATCGAATTTAAAAGGAATGGTAAACAAAGCAAACGCTGCAAGCATGCTGATACCGGCATCCGTTAAACGAATGAAAGGGATAGCCTCATTCAAAAATCCTCTTGAAACCCAGAGAAAAATCGTAAGAGCAAAAATAATCATCACCCGTAACTCTGTTTTTTTCACCGCACCAAGTTTGGCCAACTCCTCCCCTATAATATCCCTCGAATTATGCAAAGTAGTCAATCCATTTGGATAAATAAATTTCACCAGAATCACGTAAATAATCCCAATCATCAGACAACTAAACGGCACTCCCAGCAGCATCCACTTAAAAAATGAAATCTGGATACCATATTCCTGCTCCACAAAACCAGCCATAACAGTGTTCGGCGGGGTTCCGATGATGGTAGCCACACCGCCGACATTGGCCGCATAGGCAATCCCCAACATGATACTCAACGCAAAGTTTCTATCTCCTGCCGTAAAACCATCCTCATCGTTCGTCAACAACTCCGTAACGGATAAAGCAATCGGTAACATGACAACTGTCGTGGCAGTGTTACTGATCCACATGCTCAAAAATGCAGTCGCAATCATGAA
>JAHDGC010000742.1 GCA_020627865.1 Saprospiraceae bacterium
AGCGTTCGGGAAGCGTGTATCTTTGTTCCGCCGCCGAGTGCTTCCAATTGCCGCAAGCATCGCTTTGGTCTTGGCTATGCTATTCTTATTACCGAATAAAACGGAGACCGTCCCCCAACTTGCCGACATTACGACGGAAGAAGTCGATGATTATATTGCCCAATACTTGGATGATATTGATGAAGAATTGTTACTAGAAGTTTCGATGGGAACAGAAGCCGAAACGGATTTTCTTTTACAAGATTTAGAGGAGGAGTTATTGGATGAAATTCTAGAAGAATATCTTGATGATATTGTTGATGAAGATTTAGAGGGATTGCTTTAGTATTTTGTAAATTAAATTCTTGTTAGTAATTTTTTCTACAAACGTTCCAGACACTTACGTTTCTGGCAAAGATATGCCGTCCCGATGGGACTCATTCTTAGTAAAAACTTTATTTACCAAGCATTAGTGCTTTGTAAATTAAATTCTTGATCGTAATTTTTTCCTGCATTTCTTTATGCAAATAAAACAAGATGATAATGAAAAACACGATACTTACTTTCTGCTTTCTACTAGGCTTATCTACCCTCTCCTACGGACAACCTCCTAACCGAGGGCAAAATCGGGATAAGATTGATGCCCTGCGGATAGCCCATATCACAGAGCAACTACAATTTACCCCAGAAGAAGCCCAACAGTTTTGGCCTATTTTCAATAAATTCAAGGAGGAAGAAAAGACCATGCGGAGATCCTATAGAATACCGAAATCCACTGACGAAATGACACCTGAAGAAGCAGAAAACTTCTTGAATGGGCAGCTAGAAAAGATCGAGAAGCAACTGGATTTCCGGAGAAGATATTTTGCTGCGCTTAAGCAAGTTTTGCCCAGTCAAAAGATTGTGAAATTGCTGGAAGCAGAAAAAAGTTTCAAGAAAAAAATATTGGATCTACGGAGGGAGCGGAGGAGATTTTGAGGGGAATTAGAACCCTAACTTTTGATACTCTTTACCTAGCGGGTGCCCTCCAATTGTCGTTTGGAGCCGGTGCTACGCACCTAAGAAGCTGTTTAAATTTAATCCTTTCGTTAATATGAACGTCTTTTTCCGCCATATTGCGTTATCAAAATCCTCATTTAGCGCTGCTAAACTCCGGTTTTGATGCCTTATCTGACGAAAAAATACATTTCATATTATTCAAAAAACTAAATTTAAACAGCTTCTGACATTACGATTAATGACTTTTCTACAAATGGTGCCGCTCCCATGGAGCTTATCAAGGCTGATTTTTTGTGTGCAGCACAACGCGATGACCTATAGTATTTTTATTCTTAGTTCCCGAGGCCAACCAATAGCTTTTTAATTGATGATAAGTTTTTACCTTTGCCCTTTTCATCAATCAAAATTCAACCCTTATCCCCAATTCAATTTTTAACAACCCGCAACTTCGCAAGGCACACCTCGCCCTTCTAGCAGTCGGCCTCATCTATGGCGCCAATTTCAGCATTGCCAAGATTGTCCTCAATGGTGGCTACATCCAGCCACTTGGATTTATTCTCATTCGGGTATTTTCTGGATTCCTATTTTTTCAAATTGTACATCGGCTTTGGATCAAAGAAAGTATCCGGCGGGAAGACCTTGGCCTTTTTATACTATGCGGTTTATTCGGGGTCACCATCAACCAAATGTTCTTCTTCAGTGGTCTTATGCGCACTACGCCCATACATGCTTCCCTCATCATGACCACTACCCCGATCCTCGTCCTTATGATTTCAGCCTTGATGATCGGGGAACGGATTACCTTACAAAAACTGCTCGGGATTTTACTAGGAGGAACCGGCGCCTTCTTGCTTATCGGTTACGGCAAGGCCGTCGGGTTCAGCAAGGAGCAAGCACTTGGCGATATTATGATCCTCATCAATGCCGCCTCCTATGGCATCTATCTCGTTCTGGTCAAAAAATTGATGCGTCGTTACAATGCACTTACTGTTGTCATGTGGGTGTTCTCCTTCGGGTTAATTTTCGTCTTTCCTTTTGGAATTTCCGAATTTTTGGCAATAGATTGGGCTACTTTTGACACCCGAATTTGGCTTGTTGTCTTTTATGTGATCGTTTTTGTCACCTTTTTGACCTATTTGTTCAACGCTTATGCCCTGAAAATTGTAAATCCTTCTGTTGTCAGCATTTACATCTATCTCCAGCCCTTATTCGCCTCCTTCATCGCCCTTACTTTTTTCGGCGAAAGCCTCAGTTTTATCAAAATTATTGCCGCCTTGCTCATCTTCACGGGTGTTTTCTTAGTGAGTAAGAAAAGCTCATAACTACGTAACAATAATGTCACAAAAAAAAGATCGAAATGGGTTTATTTTGTTATAAAACTCTTTTGGATGTACATTTATTTAAATTAAAATCACCCTTATATGTTTTAACATGAAAAAGAGCACCTTACAGCAAAATTAAATTAAATTATAATTTATTCAAATCTTTAAACTGTTTAAAAACAACATATTGCAATAAAAATTCATGCTTTATTTGAATTTATTTTTTTGCTTTTTTTAGCAAAAATTGTTTGTTTTCAGGGGTTTTTATGATATATTTACTATAAAAACAACTCACTATGAACAATAAACCACACAGGTTCAAACAGGGCAAAACTATTGCCCAATTGATTTTTGAGCTGGAAACCATGTCACACAATAAGAATTTTGGATTCTTTGAGAAGGCAGAATTCATCGAATTATTGGATTATTATGAGCGAAAAAATCGCAATGACAAGGCACTCGAAGTAATTGATTTGGCCATTGCCCAACATCCGTTCTCTTCGGAGTTTTTTATCCGAAAAGCACAAATTTTCATCGCATCTGAACAGGCAATGGAAGCACTCCGATTTTTGGATCAGGCAGAAGCTTATGCCCCTTCCGATATAGAAATAGCCCTGACTCGTGTAGAAGCCTATACTTTACTGGCTTTTTATGAAGAGGCGCTAATTATCCTCGATGAACTAAAGTCTTATTGCGGTAAAACATACCTAGATGAAGTATATGTTTGTGAGGCAATGGTTTATGAAGATCGAAATCAACATGAAAAAATGTTCTATGCTTTGCGCAAAGCGCTCTTGCACAATTGCAAAAATCAGATTGCTCTAAAAAGAATTTGGTATTGTGTGGATATTTCTGGGAAGTATGATGAGAGTATTGCCTTACATCTGCACATTATTGATGAAGATCCCTATTCTTATGTAGCTTGGTATAACCTGGGATATGCTTATGCTTCGGTTAGCAAATTTAAAGAAGCCATCGAAGCTTTTGAATATGCCTATATTATCAACAACAAGTTTGAGTTTGCCTATCGAGATTGTGCGGATGCCTGTATAAAAATGGGGGCGTATCAAAAAGCCATAGAAGTATACCAAGAGGCGGAAGAGCAGTTTGAATTGGATGGAGAAATTTTCATAAAATTGGGACAATGCCACGAATTCTTGAAGAATGCAGAAGAAGCTAAGGCGTTTTACTTCAAGGCCATTGAGGAGGAACCTGAAAATCCACAAGCACATTTTCATTTAGGGCAATGTTATGCAAAAAGACTGAACTGGGTAGCGGCAAGCCAGAGCTACCTGAATGCTATTGAGTTGGATGATAAAGACGAGATATATGCGGCTGCACTCGCGGAGGCTTATTATAAGCTCGGGGATTGGGATAATGCACTATTCTATTTTGAAAAAGCCACCGAGACCGCCCCAGAAGAATCGAAATACTGGATTCAGCTGATTTGCTTTCTCGCCAACACTGGAATGGCTCAAAAGGCCATGGAAACATTAGATGAAGCTTATTTTTATACTATCGGAACCGAATTGCTTTATTGCAGGGTTTATTGTTTACTCAAACAGGGAAAGCGTAAAAAGGCTTTGTATCTTCTTGGTGAAGCACTATATGAAGATTTTGATATGCATGATATTTTGATGAACTGGCCAGGCGTTCGGGGCGATGAGGAGGTGCACGCTGTTGTTAAAGCTTTTCTACCCAATAAAGATTAAATTC